>NZ_DFTP01000005.1:44593-65838 GCF_002381585.1 Marinimicrobium sp. UBA4209 | reverse complement strand
AAGTACGGCGCCGCTCAGGGCATTGAGCGCCCGGCCATTCTGGTGATGGAAAACAGCTTTCACGGCCGGACCCTGGCGACACTCAGCGCCACCGGGAATAAAAAGGCGCAAGAGGGCTTCGCGCCCCTGGTGGAAGGTTTCATTCGGGTGCCGTACAACGACCCGGAAGCCGTCCGCGCCGCTGCCGCTCAACACGCCAACATCGTCGCCATCCTGGTCGAACCGGTGCAGGGTGAAGGGGGTGTGCGAGTGCCCGCACTTGGCTACCTGAACCAGTTGCGGGAAATCTGCGATCAGAACCAGTGGCTGCTGATGCTGGACGAAATTCAGACTGGCAATGGTCGTACCGGTCGCTACTTTGCGTTTCAACACAACGGCATTCAGCCGGATGTGCTGACCACGGCCAAGGGCCTGGGCAATGGTGTCCCCATTGGCGCCTGCCTGGCGCGCGGACAGGCGGCCGAGATATTTCAACCGGGCAGCCACGGCTCCACCTTTGGTGGCAATCCGCTCGCCTGCCGGGCCGGCATTGCCGTGGTGGAAACCCTGTTCAACGAGGGGCTCATCGCCCGTGCCGCCCAGATGGGCGACTGGCTGCTGGAGCAGTTCCGCGAGCGCCTGAAGGACGATGCCAAGGTGGTGGACATTCGGGGTAAAGGACTGATGATCGGCCTGGAACTCGATCGCCCCTGCGCCGAACTGGTGGCACAGGCCCGCGAGCGCGAGCTGCTGATCAACGTCACCGCCGGCAATACCCTGCGTCTGCTGCCGCCCTTTATTTTGACGGAAGCGGAAGCCGAGCAGTTGGTCACCGGTGTGGTGGAATTGATTCGCGCCTTTTAATTCACAGGCCGGGAACCGGCCCCAAGCAATACAACGAGTTGCCGTTATGGCCCAACCAAGACACTTTCTGACCCTGATGGATCTCGAGCCCGCCGAACTGAATGCGGTGCTGGATCGCGCCATTGAACTCAAGGCCATTCAGGCCCGGGGCGAATCCGAAGAGCTGTTCAAGAACAAGGTGCTGGGGATGATTTTTGAAAAATCCTCCACCCGTACCCGCGTTTCATTTGAAGCCGGCATGGCGCAGATGGGCGGCCACGCCCTGTTCCTCTCGCCCCGCGATACCCAACTGGGGCGCGGTGAGCCGATTGAGGACTCCGCCCGGGTACTGTCGCGCATGGTGGATATCGTGATGATCCGCACCTTCGAGCACGCCAATGTGGAGCGCTTCGCGGAATACTCAAAGGTGCCGGTGATCAACGCCCTGACCGATGATTTCCACCCCTGCCAATTGCTGGCGGACATGCAGACCTTCCTCGAGCACCGCGGCCCCATCCAGGGCAAGACGGTGGCCTGGGTGGGTGATGGCAACAACATGTGTCAGTCCTACATCAACGCCGCCCAGCAGTGGGACTTCGAGCTGCGCATTGCCTGTCCGGAAGGCTTCGAGCCCCGCCAGGACCTGCTCGATGCCGCGCGCGATCGGGTGAGCATTTTCCGCACGCCGGAAGAAGCGGTGAAAGACAGCGACCTGGTGGTCACCGACACCTGGGCCTCCATGGGCCAGGAAGATGAGAAAAAACTGCGCGAACAGGCCTTCGCCGGCTATCAGGTCGATGCCGAGCTGATGAGTCACGCCCACGACCGCGCCCTTTTCATGCACTGTCTGCCCGCCTATCGCGGCAAGGAAATCAGCGCCGAGCTGCTGGACTCTCCGGAGTCGGTGGTCTGGGAAGAGGCCGAGAATCGCCTGCACGCCCAGAAGGCCCTGATCGAATTCCTGTTCAACCACTCACGGTAACTTATGTCGGCACTGCTGGAACTCGACAACATCGGTTGTGGCTACGACGGCGAGCGGGTCGTTGAAGATCTGTCACTGTCGTTAACCGAAGGCGACATCTGTTGCCTGCTCGGCCCCAGCGGTTGCGGTAAAACCACCGTACTGCGCGCCATCGCCGGTTTTCTGCAACCCTCGGCGGGTCGCATTGAGCTGGCCGGACAGTTGCTGGCCTCGGCCGAGCAGTCCCTGGCGCCAGAGCAACGCCGGGTGGGGATGGTGTTTCAGGATTACGCGCTCTTCCCGCACCTGAATGTGCGCGACAACCTGACCTTTGGCCTGAAAAACCAGAGCGCCCGGGAGAAGGCCCGGATCTGTGACGAGCTGTTGCAGCTGGTCAAGCTCGAGGACCTGGGCCACCGCTATCCCCACGAGCTCTCCGGCGGTCAACAACAGCGCATCGCCCTGGCCCGTGCCCTTGCGCCCGAGCCCAAACTGCTGCTGATGGACGAGCCCTTCTCCAGTCTGGATGTGGAACTGCGCCGGGCCCTGGCACTCGAGGTGCGGGCGATTCTGAAAGAGCGCGGCATCACCGCGATCATGGTCACCCACGACCAGTCCGAAGCCTTTGCCATGGCGGATCGGATCGGTGTGCTGAATGCCGGACAGTTACAACAGTGGGATACCCCGTTCAACCTTTACCATGAACCCGCCACGCGCTTTGTCGCCAACTTTGTCGGGCAGGGCGTGTTTCTCGCGGGTTATCTGTTGGACCGACATACGGTGCGCACAGAACTGGGCGATATCGAAGGTAACCGCTGTTACGAGTGGCTGGAAAATACCCCGGTGGATATTCTGCTGCGCCCGGACGATGTCATTCACGATGACAGCAGCGATAAACGCGCCGAAGTGGTCGCCAAGGTATTTGCCGGCACCGCCACGCTGTATACGTTACAGCTGCCCACCGGCAGCCGCATTCAGTCCGCGTTCCCCAGTCACCATGATTACGCCATCGGCGATCATGTGGGCATTCGTATTGAAGCGGATCATCTGATTGTCTTCCGGCGGGAAGAGCAAGCGGTTGGTGGGAGTCATTACGGTTTAGAGACCACCGAGACGTAGAGCGCGACGTTAGCACCGCAGCTCGCGTAGGGCGGATAAGCGCAAAGCGCGCATCCGCCGTCCCGAAACACAACGCATCCGCCGTTACCTAACCCACTGTCACACCAACAACTCGGCCTTGATGACCGTAACCGCCGACCCCACCAGCGTCACCCTATCGCCTTTTAGCTCGCAATCCACATCGCCGCCGCGTTTGGAAATCTGTCGGGCAGCCAAAGTGTTTTTGGACAATCTTTTGGCCCAATAGGGAGCGAGCTGGCAGTGTGCCGATCCGGTCACTGGGTCTTCGGCGATTCCTACCGACGGAGCAAAAAAGCGGCTGACAAAGTCTTTGGTGTCCCCCTGCGCGGTAGCCATGATGCCCCGGCAGTCGAGCTTTTTCAGCTCGGCCAGATCCGGCGCTAAAGCTCGCACTTGAGCCTCAGTTTCCAGTACTGCCAGATAATCTACTCTCTTTTCCACGGCAACCGGCGTGACTCCCAATCCCCTCACCAGCTCATCAGGACAGTCGCAGGGCTGGGTAGGTTGCGCGGGGAAATCCATGGCCAACCGGTCACCCCTTCGCTCAACCACCAGGTCGCCGCTGCGGGTGCCGAAGCGGATGCTCGGGTGAGGGTAGTTCATATGTTCGAACAGGACGTGGGCGGAAGCCAGCGTAGCGTGACCACAGAGGTCGACTTCGGCTTCGGGGGTAAACCAGCGCAGCGCGAAGCCATCGTCTTCGGACACAAAGAAGGCGGTTTCCGAGAGGTTGTTTTCGTTGGCGATGGTCTGCATCAGGGCGTCGTCGAGCCATTGTTCCAGAGGCACGACGGCGGCGGGATTGCCTTCGAAAGGACGCTGGGTGAAGGCATCGACTTGGTATTGGGTTAGATTCATAAGCGCCCTATTAACCTTGCGATCGTTTGTTGCGTCATGCCTGGGTGACGGCGGATGCGCTGCCCTTATCCGCCCTACGCAGACTGCCGTGGTATCCGTAGGGCGGATAAGCAAAGCGCATCCGCCGTTACCATTACCAATCAAATGGCGAAATACGTTACACCACCTTGATCGCTTCGTCTTTGATCTTGGCCTGCCAGATTTTCGGGCCGGTCTGGTGAACGGATTCGCCTTTGCTGTCTACCGCCACGGTGACCGGCATATCCTTCACCTCAAACTCGTAAATCGCCTCCATGCCCAGCTCCGGAAAGCCCAGCACCTTCGACGACTTGATCGCCTGGGACACCAGATAGGCCGCGCCGCCTACCGCCATCAGGTAGACCGACTCATTATCGCGAATCGCCTCGATCGCCGCCGGGCCGCGTTCCGCTTTGCCGATCATGCCCAGCAGGCCGGTCTGCTCCAGCATCGTGCGGGTAAACTTGTCCATGCGGGTGGCGGTGGTCGGGCCGGCGGGGCCCACCACTTCATCGCGCACCGGATCGACCGGTCCCACGTAGTAGATGAAACGGCCGGTCAGGTCCACCGGCAGTTCTTCACCCTTGGCGATCAGGTCCACCATTTTCTTGTGGGCGGCGTCTCGGCCGGTCAGCATTTTGCCGGAGAGCAGGATGGTGTCGCCGGGTTGCCAGGATTTCACATCCTCTTTGGTGACGGTATCCAGGTTCACTCGACGGACATTGTCGCCGGCTTCCCAGGCCACTTCCGGCCAGTCGTCCAGGTTAGGGGGCGTCTGCAGGGCCGGGCCCTCTCCGGTGAGGGTGAAGTGGGCGTGACGGGTGGCGGCGCAATTGGGGATGATGGCCACCGCTTTGTTCGCCGCGTGGGTCGGGTAGTCCTTCACTTTCACGTCCAGCACCGTGGTCAAACCACCCAGGCCCTGGGCGCCAATGCCCAACTGATTCACTTTTTCGTACAGCTCCAGGCGCAGCTCTTCGCTGCGGTTGCTGGCACCGCGCTCCTGCAGCTCCTGAATGTCGACCGGATCCAGCAGCGACTCTTTGGCGATCTGCATGGCTTTTTCGGCCGTGCCACCAATGCCGATGCCGAGCATGCCGGGCGGGCACCAGCCCGCGCCCATTTTGGGCACCATGTCCAGCACCCAATCCACCACGGAATCCGAGGGGTTGAGCATGGCAAATTTGGTTTTGGCTTCACTGCCGCCGCCCTTGGCCGCCACGTGAACGTCGACGGTATTGCCGGGAACGATATTGTAGTGAATGACGGCCGGGGTGTTATCACCGGTATTCTTCCGGGCGCCGTCCGGGTCATCCAGAATGGACGCGCGCAACACATTGTCGGGGTGATTATAGGCCCGACGCACGCCTTCGTTGACCATATCGGTGAGGCTCATATCCGCCTCCCACTGGACGTCCATACCAACGGTGACAAAGACGGTCACAATGCCGGTATCCTGACAGATCGGGCGGTGGCCGGTAGCGCACATGCGCGAGTTGATCAGAATCTGGGCCATGGCATCCTTGGCCGCCGGGTTGGCTTCGCGCTCGTAGGCGCGGTGTACGGCCTGGATGAAATCCACGGGATGGTAGTAGGAGATGAACTGCAGCGCGTCGGCGACGCTGTCGATCAGGTCGTTCTGGCGAATCACGGTGGTCATGGAAGTCTCTCTACAGCTTGTCAGTGTGGCGGCAATTTTACATGAATTGCCGGAGACTTGCCCGGAGAGGACCGGCGTACTGCGCCAACTTTACGCTGCAACCGTTTGCATTCGGGCGGCGCTGCGCTACACTCTGAATATGGTCCTCTGGAGTTTAAGTGATCATGTTGGATGCCCATCAGCCGTTCGGGCAATCGCGGTTTTACCGTCCTGACCGGTTCACAATCTGCGCCCTGCGAACCGCGCAACCACCGCTGAGCGCCCTGCCCGGCAAGAGTCCCCTCCCCCCTCAAAACCTCTCAAGTGAGTCACGCACTGGAGCGTATGCCTTATGGCCACGGCCCTAGAACCTTGTCCGTTTTGCCGCAGCAACCACTTGCACTTGGCGCACAGTGGGCTGGATTATTGTGTGGTTTGTCAGAGCTGCAAATCAAAAGGCCCTCACCAGGAAACCCTGGAGAGGGCCATCAGTCGCTGGAATGAGACGTCGGTCCGCCTTGGCGTCCAGCCACTACCGGAAACGGCAACGGGCGAATCGCTCGCCGATCGCACTCAACCAGAGCCCCGCTATTTCGTCGCGCGGGGCTGAGCGGGCGATCAGGGTGAGGACAACTGCTCCTTGATGGTCAATATGTCGCGGTTGATGCTACGACGATAGGAGTCGATGGCCTCGATCGCTTCCTCGTTGGTACCGACCCGGTCTGCAAGCCCCCGCAAACGCCCAAGCCCCTCTTCCAGTTGATCCACTTCTTCCGATAGATTCTGCAGGCGCTGGCCCTGGGCTTCCACCGAGTCGGCCGCTGCCTGCAAACGCTCGATCGCCGAGCCGACCTCACTGACCTGCTGTTCGGTTTTGTCAAAGGCCGAGCGCAGACTGCTCAGCCCCTGACTGGCGCTGGAGGCGGACTCCTTCACACTGGCCAATTCCCGCTTCAGGGACTCCAGCCCCTCCTGGTTGGAGGCGATCCGCTTGCGGTTGGTATCGTAGGATACGCCCCACAGCTTGCGAATTTCCGAATCCGCCCACTCCAGTTTTTCCTGGATTTCCTCGACGTATTCGCTGGACTCGCTGGAGGTGATCGCGATGCGTTTCTCCAGGGTTTCCAGCCGCTCATTGGCCTGGGCGAGGTTCTGTTCGGCGCCGGTCCACTTCCAGGCCAGAAAACCACTGGCGCCCACGCCGGCAACGGCAATGATCAGCGCCGCAATCGCCAGCCCCTGGCCACCGGAAGAGGCACCGGCCGGACGCTGAGGCGGCGGAGGTGTACCGCCCCCGCCCCCAGGACGTTTAGGACCTGTCGCGTTGCCACCGGGAGGTGCCGCCGCAGCTCGACCCTGGCGGGCCGCCACTTCGTCTTTCTCGGGTTTGATCGTGCCGGAGATCGTCGGCTCTTTGCGTTCCATAAAAACACCTGAGTTCACTACACTTCGTGGTTGCGTTTATAGCAGTTCTGGGCCCGAAAAAGAAGGGAACGGGTCTGATACCGGGCAATTTTGCCAGGCATAAAAAAACCCCGCACCGGCTGGGCCGGGCGGGGTTTTCACGTCAATAAAACTTACTTGGCGAAGTTTTCGTTGACGAACTCCCAGTTGACCAGGTTCCAGAAGGCTTCCAGGTACTTGGGACGGGCATTGCGATAATCGATGTAGTAGGCGTGCTCCCACACATCCACAGTCAGCAGCACGGTGACGCTCTCGTCAGTCAGCGGCGTTTCCGCATTGCTGGTATTGACGATGGCGACGGAACCGTCGGACTTCTTCACCAGCCAGGTCCAGCCGGAGCCGAAGTTGTTGGCGGCGTTGGTGGAGAACTCTTCTTTGAACTTGTCAAAGGAGCCAAAGGCCTTGTTGATGGCCTCGCCTACCGCACCAGTGGCTTCACCGCCACCGTTGGGGCTCAGGCAGTGCCAGTAGAAAGTGTGGTTCCACACCTGAGCGGCGTTATTGAACAGAGGCCCTTTGGCGCTCTTGATAACGTCTTCCAGGCTCTTGTCCGCTTCGGGCTTGCCTTCAACGGCCGCATTCAGCTTGTCTACGTAGGTCTGGTGGTGTTTACCGTAATGGTATTCCAGGGTTTCCTGGGAGATATGAGGTTCCAACGCATCTTTTGCGTAAGGCAGCTGGGGTAATTCAAAAGCCATAGTCGTTCTCCTGAACACGGTTGAAAAAATGAGTAGCGGCGGGGTTAACCCACTGAAATAGCCGCTCAATCCTAGCACAGCCGGATGGGTCGAACGGATCGCCCTGCTCCAGACCGGGAAACGCCAGTTAGCTCTGGCTGTTGGTATGGTGTTACGAAAGTAAGCGATCAGTATATCACTGAAAGCAAAAGGGCGGGCCAAAGCCCGCCCTTTCAGGGCTTGAGACGACTTACATCATGCCGCCCATGCCACCCATTCCGCCCATGCCGCCCATATCCGGGGCGCCACCGGCCTTCTCGTCTTCCGGCTCATCGGCCACCATCGCTTCGGTGGTGATCATCAGGCCAGCGACAGAGCCGGCAGCCTGCAGAGCGGTACGGGTCACTTTGGCCGGGTCCAGGATACCCATTTCCAGCATGTCGCCGTACTCACCGGTCGCGGCGTTGTAGCCATAGGCGCCTTCGCCTTTCTTGACCCGATCCACGACCACAGAGGCCTCTTCACCGGCGTTGGTGACTATCTGACGCAGCGGTGCTTCCATGGCGCGACGGGCCAGCGCGATACCGGCGTTCTGGTCTTCGTTCTCGCCTTTCAGCTCGGCAATGGCGGCCACAGCGCGTACCAGAGCGGTACCACCACCGGCAACCACACCTTCTTCAACGGCGGCGCGAGTGGCGTGCAGCGCATCTTCAACGCGAGCCTTCTTCTCTTTCATTTCCATCTCGGTGGCAGCACCCACCTTGATCACGGCCACACCGCCGGCCAGCTTGGCCACGCGCTCTTGCAGCTTCTCGCGATCGTAGTCAGAGGAAGTGTCTTCCATCTGGGTGCGGATCTGGTTCACACGCGCTTCGATGTCAGCGTTGTTACCGGCGCCGTCAACGATCACGGTGTTCTCCTTGGACATGGTCACGCGCTTGGCGCGGCCCAGGTGCTCCAGAGTAACGTTTTCCAGGTCCAGACCCACTTCTTCAGAAATCACAGTGCCACCGGTCAGGATGGCGATATCCTGCAGCATGGCCTTGCGACGATCGCCGAAGCCCGGTGCCTTACAGGCGGCGACTTTCACAATACCGCGCATGTTGTTGACCACCAGGGTCGCCAGGGCTTCGCCTTCCACGTCTTCGGCAACGATAACCAGCGGCTTGTTGGCCTTGGCTACGGCTTCCAGGGTCGGCAGCAGCTCGCGGATGTTGGAGATCTTCTTGTCCACCAGCAGGATGTAGGGGTCGTCCTGCTCGACGGCCATGTTGTCCTGGTTGGTGATGAAGTAAGGAGACAGGTAACCGCGGTCGAACTGCATACCTTCAACCACGTCCAGTTCGTTCTCCAGGCTGGAGCCTTCCTCAACGGTGATCACACCTTCTTTACCGACCTTCTCCATCGCCTTGGCGATCAGCTCGCCCACGTCGCGATCGGAGTTGGCGGAGATGGTGCCCACCTGTGAGATGGCCTTGCTGTCTTCACAGGGCTTGGCCAGCTTGCGGATTTCTTCAACCGCAGCGGTAACGGCTTTGTCGATACCACGCTTGAGATCCATGGGGTTCATGCCGGCAGCCACGGATTTGAGGCCTTCGGTCACGATGGACTGGGCCAGAACGGTAGCGGTGGTGGTACCGTCACCGGCTTCGTCAGAAGCGCGTGAGGCCACTTCTTTGACCATCTGGGCGCCCATGTTCTCGAATTTGTCTTTCAGGGTGATTTCCTTGGCCACGGACACACCGTCTTTGGTCACGGTGGGGGCACCGAAGGACTTCTCCAGAACCACGTTGCGACCCTTGGGGCCCAAAGTGGCTTTTACGGCGTCGGCCAGTACGTTGACGCCCTTGAGCATGCGCTGACGGGCGCTGTCGCCAAACTTAACTTCTTTTGCAGACATAGTGCTTTCCTTCCAGTAACTTGTTCAGACAATAGTCGGTTAAAGATTCCGTGCCGGGCTTAGGCCAGCACAGCCTTGATGTCGCTTTCGCTCAGGATGACCAGCTCTTCGCCATCGACCTCGATGGTGTCGCTGCCGGCGTATTTGCCGAATACAACCACATCGCCAACCTTGACGTCGACCGGGCGAACATCGCCATTGTCCAGTACGCGGCCATTACCGACAGCCACCACTTCACCCTGGTTGGGCTTCTCTTTGGCGGAACCCGGCAGGACGATACCGCCCGCGGTTTTTTCCTCTTCTTCCTTGCGGCGAACCACAACGCGATCGTGTAAAGGACGAATTTTCATGGACTCTTATCTCCAACTAGCGTGTTAAACACTGAAAATGAGCCGGGTTGCCCCGGATGACGTTAGTGTGCGGCCGAAGCCGCGTGCCCGGCCGGCCAGAGGCCAGACAGGCGTAATGCGTGTGTCACAGGTAATTGGGGATGCCGGGGAGGAATTTCAACAGTCTGACGAGGATTTTTTTGCTTATTTTGGCGAGGGGGCGCTACCACTCGTAGGTCAGCCCCACCACGAGCCGGATATCCTCGCGCTCGGTGCCGGGCTGAGGGTCGTTGTCCACCTCGTAATCGAGTTTGACCTCTGAATACACCGTAGAGACCAGCATCGAGCTGAAACCGGTGGTGGAGTTGAGCTGCCAGTCCCGGTCTTGCTCAAAGGAGCGCACGTATTCGTTGCGATGGAAAAACGAGACCCCCAGGGGCAGCTTGTAGCGAAAGTCCGTACCCAGACGCCAGGCGATCCGGTCTTCTTTGCGGACAAAGTCCGGGGCGGGGTTCTCGGGCACCTGATACTGCTCGGTGACCGACACCAGACCACCGGTCATCGCCAGCGCCGTCCGGTTGTTTTCCCAGAATTGGTAACCGGTACCAGCACCGATGTTGTAGTAGCGATCGATCGACCGGGTTTCATCGTGCCCGTAGCGCACATCACTGTTGAGGAACCAGCGCTCCCGGAAGAACCAGTCCAGCACGTAACGACCACCCCATCGGACGTCGGGTTCGGACTTGCTGCGCGAATAACTGGCATACTCAAAATTGCCGCTGTGGCGCCAGTCCACCAGCCGGTACTCCACGCCGCCGCTGATTTTCCAGTCATCCTTGATTTCGTTGCCCCGGGCGTAGGTCCCCGAGACATTGACCCGCCCATTCAGGGTGCTGCTGTCACCGCTGATATAGGTTTCGTAGGGAATGATCATGGCTAGGGAAACCAGCGGCACCCGGCGCGACACCACATCGTCGCCACACAGATAAACCAGGTGCTCGAACTCCATCCCCTCCACCATACAGGGCTCCCCCACCCCGTTGATTTTCAAGGGTTTGGTGGTCTGCAGGTCATAGATTTTGTTTTTTTCGATGGTCAGCCGCCCCAGCGACTCGGACTGCCAGACGACGCTGTCTTCACTGGCCGACACGAAATCACCGGCGATGCGATCACCGTTGCGCAGCTCCAGCATTCCCGCAGATACGGGGGCTGACAGCGCCAGGTACGCCGCCAGGGCCAAGCGCCACTGTTGAGTCGTCAGGTATACCGGCATGCATCGTCGGGAGTTGATCCAAAGGAGGCGCACTTTACCACACTTGGTCGGTCCGACTACAGCGAACCGGTTCTCGTACGGAGCATCAACCAGAGCACCAGCAGAATTGCCGGGACTCCCAGCCCCCCCGCATAAATGAAAAACCAGAAAAACCCGACCTGTTCCACCACGATTCCGCTGAAGCCGCCGATGACTTTGCCCGGCAGGGTCATCAGTGAACTGAACAGGGCGTATTGAGTCGCGGTGTAGTCGCTGCTGACCAGGCTGGACATCCAGGCGATGAGCGACGCCATGGCCAAGCCGCCGCAGAAGTTCTCACCGCTGATGGTCAGGACCAGCATCCAGAGCTCCGCGCCCACCAGCGCATTGATCGAATACAGCAGATTGGTCGCCGCCGCCAGCACGGCCCCGGCCAGCAGGACGCGCAACAGGCCAAAACGGGGCACCAGCACTCCGCCAACGATGCCTCCCAGCACGGTCATCGCCGCACCATACAGGCCGCTGATGTTGGCCACATCGGCTCGGGTATAGCCGGTTTCCAGATAGAAAGGCATGGCCATCGACGCCATGCTGATATCGGTAATGCGAAACGCGCCCACGATCAGCAGCAAAAGTACGGCCTGGGCGCCATAGCGCTGAAGAAAATCCACAAAGGGACATACCACTGCACCGATGAACCAGGCAACGGCATTGCGCACCGGGCGGGCCACATGAGCACTACGCTCGAGGTAATCCTGTGCCCGCTGCTCCAGAAAGGCCGCGTCCGAATGTCCGGTCACTGTGGGCTCGCTGGACAGCAGTACGGTCACCATGCCCACCCCCATGAGCAGGGCCATGATCAGATAAACCCCGGGCCAGGTGGCAAATGACACCATATGCAGCGCGCCGGCACTGGCCATCAATACCGCCAGCCGATAGCTGAATACGTAGGTGGCGGACATGGCCGCCTGGCGCTCCAGGGACACCGCCTCAATCCGCCAGGCATCAATCGCCACATCCTGGGTTGCCGACCCAAAGGCGACCACCAGCGCGAATATGGCTATCCACTCGAGCTCCCCCACAGGGTCGGTGACCGACATGCCAATCAATCCGCCGGCAATCAGCAGTTGAGCGAAGAGCATCCAGCTGCGTCTGCGCCCCAGCAGGCGCCCCAGCAACGGGAGCTGAAACCGGTCCACGACCGGTGCCCAGAAGACTTTGACCGAATAGGTAATACCGATCCAACTGAAAAACCCGATGCTCGCCTTGGTGACCCCCGCCTCGGTCAGCCAGGCAGTCAGGGTAGAAAAGACCAACATATAAGGCAGGCCCGCCGAAAAGCCCAGAAAGGCCATGGACGCGACCCGGGGGTGCAGATAAATCAACAGCGAGTCCCGCCAGGAGCGGGACGGGGATTCAGGGGTATCGGTCATGAAACGCTCGGTTGGTCGCGGTACATTAAATCAGGGACAACGTTTGGCGATCAGATACAGCCTCTGGGCAGCCAGTGACGCCTGCTCATCAATCTCGAAAGTTGGTGAATTGCAGCGGCATATCAACGCCCTCGGCACTGCGTAGCAACGCCATGACCTGTTGCAGGTCATCGCGCTTCTTGCCGGTAACCCGCAGCTGGTCGCCCTGGATCTGGGCCTGCACTTTGAGCTTGCTGTCTTTGATCAGCTTGACCATCTTCTTGCTCAGCTCGGTTTCCAACCCGGTGCGCACGATCACTTCCTGACGCGCCTGCTTGCCGACGGTGGTCGGGTCTTTGATCTCCAGGCAGGCGATATCAATATTGTTCTTCACCATGGTGCCCTGCAGAATGTCCAGCATCTGTTGCAGCTGGAAATCTGCTTCAGCGGTGAGCGTCACCACGAAGTCCTTGCGCTCAAACTGGGCATCCACGCCCTTGAAGTCGTAGCGATTGCCCACCACGCGGTTGGCCTGGTCCACCGTATTGGTCAATACGTGCTTATCGACCTCGGACACCACATCAAAAGACGGCATAGAACTACCTCACTCTCATCAATTCAGGATCAGGCCAGCAGGGTGATCAACGCCAGCACGCAGACCCACAGCAACAGGGAACGGGAATACAGGGGCTGGCTGGCGCGAATCATATCCAGGTCCACCGCCGAGTCGGCGGGTTCCGGCTCGGTCCTGCCCAAAGCACCCAGCATCTGATCGTACAGCAGGACCGACGTTCCCTGACGGGTATCGCCAAGATCGCGCTGACAACGGAAAAAACAACTGTCGAAATTGCCCGCCATGGCCCAGGTAAAGCCCATGACACGAACCACCGGCCACTCCATCAGCCAGAGCCAGCGGTGCACCTGGGCCGATTCGGAGCGCTCCCGGTAGAGCACACTCAGGCGGTACATCAAAGCGCCCGCCGGGCCCAATACCAGAAACCAGAACAGCACCGCGAACATCCGCTCGCACCCGCGATAGGCAATGGTTTTGAGCGCCTGACGATGCATGCTGGCCCAGTCCTCGGGGTCGGCGTCTTCCACCGCATTGCCCTGAAGGGCCGCCAGATGGCGGGCCGCACTCACCGAGTCCTCCCGTTCGCTGGCCTCCACATAGGCCTGCACCTCGGCCGAAAAGTCACCTCGGCCAAGGCTGTACAGCAGTACCGGGACGGCAATAAAAATCAGCCAGCCCTGCGAAAGGCCCTCGGCCACGGCCCAGGTCAGTAACCATAGCACCAGGGCCGGCACCACCACCGCCAGCAACAACTGCAACTTGGGCCACGCACGGCTGGGGCGCTGCTCGAGCCAGTGCAGATAACGATCAAACCACCCGTCTTTTTGCAGGGGCGCACCAGAGCCCCACCACTGCACCAGGACGAGAACCAGAAAGACACTGAGGAAGGTCATAAGCGTTCCGAGAGCTGTGAGCGAAAGTGGCGCCAGTCGAAGGCCGGGCCCGGATCGGTTTTCCGTCCGGGGGCGATATCCGAATGGCCGGTAATGCGCTCCGGCGTCAGCGCCGGATAACAGGATAATAACAGACGGGTGACCTCGGCCAAACGCCGGTATTGCGGCTTGGTGTAGGGAAGGTCGTCACACCCTTCCAGTTCAATGCCGATGCTGAAATCGTTGCACTCGGTTCGACCGTCAAACTCGGAGGCGCCCGCATGCCAGGCGCGCCGATCCAGAGGCACAAACTGCACCAACTCACCGTCCCGGGTAATGAACAGGTGCGCCGACACCCGAAGATCCCGGATCTGCTCAAAATAGGGGTCGCGATTGATGTCGAGTTGATTGCAGAAGAAGTCTTCCACACACCCGGTTCCAAACTGCCCGGGCGGGAGACTGATGTTGTGAACCACCAGCAGGCTGATGGCCTCGCCCGGCGGACGCTCGTTATAGTTGGGAGACGGACAGCGGCGGGCCGAAGTCAGCCAGCCGTCCTGAATGGATACGCTCACGGGCCCCTCCAGTCATTCATGGCGTGAATGATACAGGGGCCGGGAGCCTTTGTCGCTGTTGCTGGGGGTTACCGGGCGCGGGAGCTGCGCAGGTTACCGATCACCGCTTCGAGCGCGCGATCGAACAACATGCCATCGTCGAGGATTCGCATCCGGCCGGATTTGAGCGCTCGCGCCAGTCCTTCGCGGGTCTCTTCCGCCACCTTCATACCGGAGCGATTTACAAAAATGTATTTGCCGGTGGGCTTGATCATCGCCGCCAGGCGGCAGCGGAACGCCTGCCCCTGCTCATCCTGGCGCTCGAACCAGCTCCCCTGGGTCAGATTGGACACCAACGCCATATGAGGGTCCGACGCGGGCAGCGGCCCATCGTCAGAGACACCAACCTCACCGGTCACCACAGAAGATGGGGTGGATTCGGTAGAAGAGCCTTCGGCGCTTGAAACTGAGCCTTCAGCGCTCGAAACCAAGCCTTCCGCGATGGGAGTTGAATCCTCAGCCCCGGAAGCCGAGCTGTCAGCCTGACTGGAAGCCTCATCAGAAGCCGCGCTCGGTTCTTCAACCACCTGAAGCACGGGGGCCTGAGCGGCTTCATCGGCCACCGCTTCAGCATTCGCCTCAGGGACAGGTTCTGGCTCGGCGGCTACCGTCTCGGTCGCGACCGGATCAGCGCCCCGCTGAGACGGCTCGGCGGCCGGCGCCGGCTGACTGGCTTCCCGCAACCGGGACAGGTGAAGCTGCTCCAACTGTTTGAACAGCTGGTTCATTTCGTACGGATTGTAAGCGATGGATTCCAGACCCGCCCGCAACTGCGGCAACAGTTCGGGCACCAGCTTGAGCAGCTTCTGACGATTGTCGCGATCCATGGGAGCCGTGGCGCTCCAGACCAACTGCTCGGCGGATTCCAGGGCTTCCCGCCAGTCGTCACTGTCAGTGCCCTGCTTCAGGCAGATGATAAACAGCACCTTGGACCAGGCTTCATACAGCAGGGTATTGGCCGCTACCGCCAGAGTCTGCCCCTGGGTCAGACGCTTGAGTGCCGCATCCACTTCGGCCCGGGCACGCTCAGAGCGCGCCTTGCCATCTTCCGCGTCCAACGTGCGCTGCTCCAGAATGCGGGCCCGGCGCCGTTCTTTTTCCTGGTAGGCGCGGAAGTCCAGCAGCATGCGGTCGAAGATGCCGACATCGCTCTCAAATTCCGCCAGAATGGTCTGAACGATCTGATCCACCTTCTGGTAAAAGGTGTCTTTGCGCCGCCCCTCTTCTCCTGTGTCCTGCCAGCCCAACGCGGCCATGGCCAGTTCATTGAGCAGGCGACGGGCGGGATGCCCGCCTTTGCTGAAAAAACTTTTATCCGCAATCGCGACCTTGATCAGCGGAATCTGTAACCGCCCCAGCAAGGCCTTCATGGGCGAAGCCAGATTGCGGTCGTCGAGAATGAACTCGAACATCATGCTGACCAGATTGATGACATCCTCATCCACCTGGTTCAGCGACTGCCGGCGGGTATTTTTGACCAGACCGCGAACCAGCTGCGGCACATTGACCGCATCGGCGCCCTGATCCAGGCTGGCCCAGTCTTGCTGCTGTGCCTGGGAGAGCAGATGCACCAGATCCTGGGTGTCCAGCGACTCGCCGGCACCGGAATCTTGACTCTGACTCGCCCCGCCCTGGTTGGACAGGAGGTCCCGCAGCGTGTGCAGCACCTGATTGGATTCATCCTCTCGCTGAGCACGCTCGGCCCGGGCGGCTCGCGAGGGCTGCGCTCCGGCCCTTTGCCGGCGGGCAGCGGGCGCGCCCGCTTTCAGGGACGGCAGGATGTTGGCATCAATCAGCTGCTGGTTGACGCTTTCATACATCGACCCCAATCGCGAGACCACCCACTTGTCAAATAGCTTGAACAGTACCAGCTTCGCCTTGACGTCGATCTTCAGCGCCTTGGCGGCCTCGGTGAATCCGGTGCAGATGGCGTCGGCCCCCAGGGGATTGTTCTTCTGGTACACCTTCACCGGCACCAGTTGATCCATCCGCAACGTCAGATGTTGGACGGCCTCGGCGAACTGCTCGTTGGCTTTGTTGACCATGCTTTCGGTCGCCACCATCTGCTCCAGCTCATCGTTCTGAACCAGGCTCAGTTCCTCAAGGGAAGCCTCCTCTCGCTGTTGCCGGTTTGACTCGCCGGGTTCCAGCAGTGCCGCAAAGCCCCGGTCCAGCCCCAGAAAAAACGTATGCTCCAAGGTGCGCCGCTGCAACCGGACCTCACGCATGGAGTCAAAGTACAGGTTCTGTTCCTGATTGCTGGTAGCCTGGTCGGCCAGTTCGAACAGGGAATCATCCGCCTTGTCGAACAGATCCCGCAGCAGCCCCTGAAGGGTTTGCCGTGCCCGGTCGCGCACGCTGTGCATGGCCGCCGGCAGGCGCGCCAACGACACGGTCGCTGGCTGACGTCGCTCGGGGTTGAGCGGGACGACATTTTCACGCTGGGGTTGCACGGAATCGTTCATGGTGATGTTCCTGAGGGTGGTCACTGTCGGGACAATTTACAGTTACGATCATTAGTATAACGAGGATCAGGACACATCCCAGCGACAAATGATAAGATCGAGACCCCTATCACAATTTCGGCTAACAGCTTCATTTGCTTAGAAAAATTTGGCTGACAAACGAGAAAAACAGGGCCCTGCGGGTATAAAAACCCGTGACACTTTGATGACCACCGAAACGCTCACCACGGGGCAGTTATGACACAGGAGCAAATGCCCGGCCAGCAGGCCGGACGCGGCATGCTGGTTGCAGCCTGGATCATCGGGCTCGCACTGCTCACCTGGGCCTTCGGCGTCTGGGAAGACCGCAAGGACAACCCCAATCGCTCGATCCAGGGCCAGGTCGTCAATGGCGTTCAGGAGGTCGTGTTGCGTCGCAACCGCTCGGGACACTATGTGGTTCCCGGACAGATCAACGGAGAGGACGCCACCTTCCTGCTCGATACCGGCGCCACGGACGTGGTCGTCAGCCAGGACCTGGCCGAACGCGCGGGTCTTCGGGCCGGAGCCCGGCAGTGGGCCATGACCGCCAACGGCCGAATTGAAGTGCGCGCCACCCGACTCGAACGCCTGGAGCTCGGCACCATCCAACTGCGCGACGTCAGCGCCAGCATCAACCCCGCCATGGGCGGTGACCAGGTACTGCTGGGCATGAGCGCCCTCGGACAGGTAGAATTCCGCCAGCAAGGCGACCGCCTCACTCTGCGTTACCAAGGTGACTGACTCCATGACCGAACTCAATCCGGACCTGCAACGGGCCATCGAGGCCAACGTCCGTGCCGCGCTGGCCGAGGACATTGGCAGCGGCGATATCAATGCCCTTCTGATTCCCGCTGAGCGGGTCGCCCACGCCCGGGTCATCACCCGCGAGGCGGGCTGCTTTTGCGGTCGCCCCTGGGTGGAGGAAGTGTTCCGGCAACTCGACCCGGACACCCGGATCACCTGGCACATTCAGGACGGGGATTCGGTAAAGCCGGACCAGCTACTGTTCGAGTTAAGCGGGAATGCCCGGGCACTGCTCACGGGAGAGCGCACCGCTCTGAACTTCGTGCAGACGTTATCCGGCACCGCCAGCGTCAGTGCCGCTTACGCACAAAAGGTCAAGGACGCACCGGTCACTCTGCTGGATACCCGCAAAACCCTGCCCGGACTACGCCTGGCCCAGAAGTACGCGGTGGGCTGTGGGGGCTGTGCGAATCACCGGGTCGGTTTATTCGATGCGTTCCTGATCAAAGAGAACCACATCGCCGCCTGCGGCGGTATCGCCGAGGCTGTCAGTAAAGCGCGGGAAATCGCCCCGGAGACGCCGGTGGAGGTGGAAGTGGAATCACTGAAGCAGTTGGAACAGGCTCTGACGGCCGGCGCCGACATTGTCATGCTCGACAATTTCTCGCCCGAGGACCTGACCGTCGCGGTATCCCGCAACCGTGGACGGGCCAAACTGGAAGCGTCGGGCAATGTGACCGACGCGACGCTGGCCACCCTGGCCAATACCGGCGTGGATTACATATCCATCGGGGCCCTGACCAAACACTGCAGAGCGCTGGACCTGTCGATGCGGCTGTCGGTGGAAGAGGCCTAGCGACCGGTCACCCCGGCGCGCTCTGACTATTCATCATTAAGGCGCTCTGGCAGTTTGTGCAGCGCATAGACGTCAAACCGGCTGCTCTTGCCCTCAATCCGGTGCCCGGGCGCCCGTCCGGCCAGATCCGGCGCCTTGCGGGGCCGCTTGACCACGACCCGGTAGCGCGCCTTTGCCAACGCCGGCGCCAACAGATCATCGGCATCGGCATCCGCCCCCACCAGGGTATGAAACGCCCGCATTTCTTTTTTCACATCGGCTGATTTTTGGCGCTCGGGAAACATTGGGTCCAGATAGATGACATCGGGACGCACCGGGTCGCCCTCAGCGAGTGATGCAAGGTAACTTGCGCCGTCACCCAATTGCAGAGACATGCGCCCGAGAATCTCCATCAGGTCGCCGTCACCGCTCTGCTCGGCGCCCCGCCTGGCGCGCGCCAGACCGTCCGCCAACAACCGATAGACCACCGGCGAACGTTCCCACAGTTGCACACGGCAACCCAGCGAGGCGAGCACAAACGCATCCCGCCCCAGCCCCGCGGTCAGGTCCAGCACGTGTGGGAATACATGCGGCTTTAATCCCACCGCCTTGGCGATCATCTGCCCTTTGCCGCCCCCAAAGCGGCGCCGATGATCCACCGCCCCGCCCAGGAAGTCCACCTGAACCGGCCCGGGGACCTTGCGTCCGGTGTGGTGTAAGGCCAGGCCGTGGTCGTCATACACCAGGGCAAAGGTTGGCTCGGAGAGCTGCTCCGGCTCGGCATTGATCAGCAGAGGGACATCCAGTTCGCGGGCCGTCGCCGCCGCTTCCGCTCGGGAGTCGGAAGACTGGGCAATAACAACCAGCGGCCAGGTCGCCGATAAGGTGTTCATAGCAGTCGCTTCATCAGGGCAGAAAACTGGGCGGGACTGTGCCGGGAAAGGCACACATCATCAATCAAGAGGGAATGCGGAGCGCGTCCCTGCGCTCGTCAAACTCGCTTACTGCATAGGCAGCAATTCGAGCTCTACCCGACGGTTGGCGGCACGGCCTTCGGCGGTGCTGTTGCTGGCCACCGGATAGCGCGGACCATAGCCATAGGCCTGGATACGACCGGCGGCCACATCGCGGCGGATCAGGTAATCGCGCACACTGGCGGCGCGCTGCTCACTCAGGGTCTGGTTGAGCTGATCACCACCGGTAGAGTCGGTATGACCACTGACCTTGATGGCGGTCTGATCAAACTCGGCCAGTACTTTGGCTACCGAATCCAGCACGCTGTAGAAATCCGAGCGGATTTCGTAGCGGCCAGTGGCGAAGGTAATGTTGCCGGGCATGATCAGGTACAGACGATCGCCTTCACGACGAACCTGCACACCGGAACCCTGAAGCTCATCGCGCAGCTTGGCTTCCTGACGATCCATGTAGTTACCAACACCACCCCCAATCGCCGCACCGGCGGCGGCACCGGTCAGGGCGCCTTTTTTACGATCGCTCTTACTGGCGGAAGCCGCGCCAATAATGGCACCCGCTACGGCACCAATGCCAGCCCCCTTGGCGGTATTACTGGTTTTTTCTTCCCCGGTGTAGGGATCGGTTGTGGTACAAGCTGCGAGAGTGAAGATTGCACACAAAGCCAGCAAACGTTTCATTGCTATTCCTCTATCATTAAATTCCAAAAACGTAAAAGCCCGCCCTAGCGGAAGACTCAAACCGACGGGAACCCGGTAGCTTTTCCCGCCTCCAACTGCCATCATTGATTGCAGTTCAGGTTTCGACACTATAGGCAGAGCCATGGTTCACAGCAACAGTCTAGCGCACACTTTTCGCATTTGGATGATTTTAATGACAGCGACGGCACTGACCGCTTGCACCGGCTATGCGGTGAGCATCAACGACAACCCGGTGTACAACCCGCCGACACTGTTAACCGACTTCCGCCTGCCCGACGCTGCGCTGCACGATTGCGTGCAACAGACCATCGAAGATCAGCAGGTGACCGAGGCCACTCAACTGACCCAACTGAACTGCAGCAGTGCCGGCATCGAATCACTGGCGGGCCTGTCCACCTTTACCGCCCTGCGGGCCATCAGCCTGAATGACAATCCGCTTGAGGACGTCGCTGAACTGAGAACGCTGTCGAGACTGGAAGTGCTGTTGCTGGAAAACAATCAGATCAGATCCGCCGAGCCACTATTGTCGCTGTTACGCCTGAAAGAAGTGGATTTGCGGGGGAATACGGCGCTTGAGTGCAGGGATGCCCGGCAACTGGCCGACAATGCAGAGGGAAAGGTTCACCTGCCTGAGCACTGCACCGAGGCAAGCTGACGGGTCGGACGGCTCAACTGCCGGAATCAAACATCAGGCCCACGGTGTTGCGCAGCTGATGCATCACCCGCATCTGTACCGGCTCATCGTTAATCGGCCCCACCATCTTGCGAAACCGGACCATCACCAGGGTTCCCACCGGTGGCTTGGGCTGGTTTTCAATCAATACCCGGGCCCCACCATCGGAAATATCCTGGGTAAAACCCACGATGGTGCCAAAGCTGGGGTGGGTCATCTCCACACGTATGCTGGCGGAGGTCCGCTCATATTGCCGACGATCAATCACGGTGAGCTCCTTTTCCTGTCAATGTCGGGGCGGG
>NZ_DFTP01000005.1:36714-44529 GCF_002381585.1 Marinimicrobium sp. UBA4209 | reverse complement strand
CGAGCCATTCCGGCGGCTGAATAGCCAGTCCCCGAAGGTTCACGCTGGGTAACGGCCGAACGCCATTATGCCCAAATAATCAATAATTCTGTTTTACGGCTTTCTTTCAGAATAAGCAAGCCCCAGCAAAAACGCCAGCGAAACCGGTTCGCTGGCGTTTTTGAAGACCCACAAGCCGCCAATGCCAGCGGCTCTTGAATCGATCGTCCTTTAAATCAGATTCTTACGCAGTACCGAGAGCATTTCCCGGGTCTTACGCGCCGACATCCGCTCCCCATAGGCGGTGCGCAATCGCACGTGATACAGGCCATCGGACTGCTCAGTAAAGATCAACAGGTGTCCCGGAGCCTTGGGAGCCCGCTCCCGGGCGGCTTCCGCCTGCGCGGGCATGGTCAACAGGTTGTCCGGCAAGACCTCCCGCAGATCGGCCAGGCTGTAAGGCGTTTCCGGCGGCTGGGGGTTCTCTTCCGCCCCGAACAGACGGGCCAACCAGCCCGGCGGGCTCTCCGGCGGTTCGCGATACCCCAGATAGAACACGCCCGAGGCCGGGTCACTGTCATAAATGGTAAAGCCTTCCTGTTCGGCCGAGTGGGTCAGGGTGGCCAACGCCCGGCTTCGGGCCAGCTCGAGCTCGAGCACCGGCTCGCTGTCAACGCTGGTGATGCGGGCTTTGACCGCACCACCGATATTCCGGGCAATCAGCGAGGTACCACCGGCCGCGCCGAGATCTTCGGCGGCCAGATTTGCGGCCAACTCATCAACCATCCAGGTTTCACGCTCCTTGCTGCTGGAGGCGGCCGGCCATTGGCTGAGCTGCGCCTGGGTGGCTTCATCGCGATCCAGGCTCATGTGCAGCACGTGAATCTCACTGGTGTCCGGCTGAACCCCGCGATCAATGCGGATACGATAGCGGTCGATACGATCCGGGTCATCTTTGAACGACAGCCAGCTGGTTTCCATCAACCCCAGGTCGGTATCCGTGGACGCCACCTGCAGGTTATTGTCGGCCAGGAAGGCCCGAATACGAGGCCAGAGTTCCGCCGGATCGACGTTGACCAGAATCCAGCGGTCGTCATCCAGCCGCTGGATTTTCACCCGCTCCACCAGCGCGGTGGCCGACAGGGCTTCCGGGCGCGGTGCCTCGAACGCTTCGGTGTCCTGAGCGTAGGCGACGTCTTCCTGGGTCAGCTCTGGCACTTCATACAGCTTCCCCACGGTCTCAGCGTTCAGATGATCGGGAACCTTCAGGGGATCCAGACTCGCGGCTTTAAGATAGTCATCCTCGCGGTTCCGGAAATAGCCCTCTTCTCCAAACAGGGCACTACAGCCGGACAGCGTGAAGCTGAGCCCGACCAACAACCAATACACAATGCGCATAAAATTCCAAACTCTCCAGTGAGTTGTGCGAACCTCTGTTATCTATTTCTGGCAACCACTCAGACCAGGCCCGCCTCCCGGAGCGCCTCGGTCACCTGCTCATGGAACCGCTCGGACAGTGGCGTCATGGGCAGACGGATGCCGGACTGAATCCGCCCCATCTGCATCAACGCCCACTTCACCGGAATCGGGTTGGCCTCCAGGAACATGGCCTGGTGCAGCGGCATCAGCCGTTCGTTCAGTGCCCGGGCTTCCTCCGCCCGGCCTTCAATCGCCAGCGCGCAGAGTTCCGCAATAGCCTGGGGTACGACATTCGCCGTAACGGAAATATCCCCTTTGCCACCCAAAATCATCAATTCCACGGCCGTCGCATCGTCCCCGGAGATGATAATGAAGTCCTCCGGCGACTGCTCTATCAGGGTTTTCGCCCGCACCATATCGCCCGTGGCTTCCTTGATGCCTTTGATATTGGAGATCGCGGCCAGTCGCAACACCGTCTCCGGCAACATGTCCACGCCGGTGCGGCCGGGCACATTGTAGAGGTACTGGGGAATATCCACCGCCTCGGCGATGGTTTTATGGAACAGGTACAGGCCTTCCTGGGTCGGCTTGTTGTAGTAGGGAGTCACCAGCAGGCAGGCATCGGCTCCGGCAGCTTTTGCGCCGTGGGTCAGCTCCAGCGCTTCTGTCAGGGAGTTGGCGCCAGTGCCGGCAATAACCGGAATACGCCCGGCCACCTGCTCCACCACGGCCTTGATGACCGCCAGGTGCTCGTCGATATCCAGCGTGGCCGACTCACCGGTGGTACCTACCGCCACCAGCGCATTGGTGCCCTGCTCCAAATGCCAGTCCACCAATTTGCGCAGGGCGGGCCAGTCCAGGGAATTGTCGGGGGTCATGGGAGTGACCAGGGCGACCATGCTGCCTTGTATCATGCGCGGGAGCTCCAATAGCTTGACTATAACGTGTAGGTTCTGACTTCATCGCCTGCCGAGGGTTCGCACGGCGCGCCGGTGACCGTGGCATGGGCGGGAAACACAAAGGCGCAATGGTACTGAGGGGCGCTCCACGACACAAGCGGCGCGCCCGGATTCCGGCCCTTTCCGGGGTTTATTTGCGGAAATCGAGCATCCGCTGGAGCGGAATCATGGCCTTGCGGGCCAATTCCGGGTCCACATGAATCTCGTTATCGTCCTGTTCGAAGACACTCGCCAGGTTTTCCAGCACGTTCATCGCCATCCAGGGGCAGTTCGCACAACTGCGACAGGTCGCGCCGCTGCCGGCAGTGGGCGCCACATGAAACGTCTTGTCCGGACACAGCTGCTGCATCTTGTAAAAAATGCCCTGGTCCGTCGCCACGATGAACTCCTGATTGGGCAGTTCCTGGGCAGCCTTGATCAGCTGCGAGGTGGAGCCCACCACATCGGCCAGCGCCACCACCGGCTCCGGCGACTCCGGGTGCACCAGCACCGCCGCCTCGGGATAGAGCGCCTTGAGGTCTTCCAGGCCACGGGCCTTGAACTCTTCATGCACAATGCAGGCACCGTCCCAGAGCAACACATCGGCCCCGGTCTCGCGCTGCACGTAATCGCCCAGATGCTTGTCCGGCGCCCAGAGAATCTTCTCGCCCTTCTGATCGAGATAGTCGACCACATCCTTCGCGATGCTGGAGGTCACCACCCAGTCAGCCCGGGCTTTTACCGCCGCAGAGGTATTGGCGTACACCACCACGGTGCGATCCGGGTGTTGATCACAGAATTCGGAAAACTGATCGGCGGGACAACCCAGATCCAGGGAGCAGGTGGCTTCCAGCGTGGGCATGAGCACACGCTTTTCCGGGGTGAGGATTTTGGCGGTCTCACCCATGAACTTCACTCCGGCCACAATCAGGGTCTGGGCGGGATGTTCTTTACCGAACCGGGCCATTTCCAGAGAATCCGCCACGCAGCCCCCGGTCTCTTCGGCGAGCGCCTGGATCATGGGGTCGGTGTAGTAGTGGGCCACCAGCACGGCGTTGTGTTTCTGTAACAACGCTTTAATACGCTCGCGGTATTCTGCTTCTTGTTCGGGGGTATACCGGGGGGCACTCCAGGCGCGGTCCAGGTGTTCCCGAACCAGTTCTTCCGGGGTTTTCCGGGCGGTTTCGGTCACGATTACATTGTCCGCGGTCATAGAATCACCTCACAAGTACCCCTGTAGCGGGTTGGGGCGACATAATACCACAGGGATGAAAAGTGCCCCAAAGCTACTTCTTTTGACACTCTTCCACTCTCTGCATTCCTTCTTGATCTGCTCTCACTTCGCATTAAAGTGCTACGGGTGTGTATACCATTGTGAGACACGCCGTAAACCCATCCCTGGGGGCTCATCACCCGCCGTCCAGGCGGGTGACGGTCTCACAATGGTATACACACCCTCCGCAGCAGTAAGCGGAACGCTGCTTGGAGATAGCACGCTCGCCTACATCTGATCTCGGAGAACACTGAAAAGGTGTTCATGCCTCGGAGGCCTGAGGTGAGGTATACCGTTTGTAGACTCTCGGAGGCATGGATGCCGACGAGAAGCCCCCATGGATGGGTTCACGGCGGGTCTACAAACGGTATACCTCACCTTAGGCCGGACGTAATACCGCCTATGCACTTGATCAAATATAGGTCTGGGAGAAAATGGTGGGTCGTGCTGGATTCGAACCAGCGACCAATTGGTTAAAAGCCAACTGCTCTACCAACTGAGCTAACGACCCAAAACTGGCGAGATGATGCCCGGCGGCATCCGGATTTTCGAAGATGGTGGGTCGTGCTGGATTCGAACCAGCGACCAATTGGTTAAAAGCCAACTGCTCTACCAACTGAGCTAACGACCCAAAGAGGCGCGTATGATAAAGATTCAGACAAAAAAAACAAGCGCTTTTGAAAGAAAAAGGCAAAAAAACGCCAAACAAACCAACAGCTTAACCCGGCCTCCCGGCTTAGCCTGCCCGGTAGCGGGTCGGATCCGGAACCCCGGCCTCTTCAAATCCGGCGCGCCGCAACCGGCAACTGTCGCAGCGGCCGCAGGCTTCGCCGGCCTCGTTGGCCTGATAACAGGACACCGTCAGCGCGTAATCCACGCCCAACGACTGGCCCTGGCGGATGATCTCGCCCTTTGACCAGCGCATCAACGGCGCCCGGATATGCAACTTCTGCCCTTCTACGCCGGACTTGGTAGCCAGGTTCGCCATGGTTTCGTAGGCCGCCACATACTCCGGTCGGCAGTCCGGGTAACCCGAATAATCCACCGCATTGACGCCAATAAAAATGTCATTGGCGCCCAGCACCTCGGCCCAGCCGAGCGCAATGGACAGGAAAATGGTGTTGCGTGCCGGCACGTAGGTGACCGGAATGCCCTCGCCTTCGGTTTCCGGTACTGCGATGGAGTCATCGGTCAGCGCGGAGCCACCGATGCTCTGCAGATCCAGTTTCACGACCTTATGCTCAATCGCGCCCCCGGCTCGCGCCGTGAGCTCAGCCGCGTGCAACTCGGCCCGGTGACGCTGGCCATAGTCGAAGCTGATGGTGTAACAGTCGTAGCCCTCGCTGCGGGCGATGGCCAGAGCCGTGGTGGAGTCGAGACCACCGGAGACCAGAATGACCGCTTTCGGGTTCGCCATGATGGCTGCTCCTCAATCAGTACCCCGGGGCGTCGCCCCAGAGCAGCTTGTGAATCTGGATCTGGAAGCGCACCGGCAGGTTGTCCTCGACAATCCAGTCGGCCAACTGGCGCGGTTCGAGCTGCCCGAAGCTCGGGGAGAACAGGACATCATCGACCCGCTCGGCCAGGCGGTACTCATCCAACTTGAACTTGGCCCATTCATAATCGCCCCGGCTGCACAGCACGAACTTCACCTGGTCGTGGGGCTGCAGCAGGGGGATGTTTTCCCAGCGGTTTTTGTCGAGTTCCCCGGAGTCCGGCGTTTTCAGGTCCATCACCCGACTGACCCGGGTGTCCACCTCATCCAGGGGCATGGCGCCACTGGTTTCCAGGGATACCGAGTAACCGGCATCACACAGCTGTGTGAGCAGCGGGAGGCAGTTCGGCTGGGCCAGAGGTTCGCCGCCGGTCACACAGATGTATTGGGGCTGATAGCCGGCCACCTGCTCCAGGATACTCGCCAGCGTCATACGCTCGCCGCCGTGAAAGGCGTACTCGGAATCGCAGTAATGACAGCGCAGGGGGCAACCGGTCAGGCGCACAAACACCGTCGGGCGCCCCAAGGTCCGGGCCTCGCCCTGCAGGGAGTAAAAGATTTCGGTAATACGGAGACTGTCGTCGGTCATGAACTTCCGGGCCGGTGGCGCTGACGGGGGCTTTAACAGCGGGCAGTTTACCCAAAGGCCGCAGCAGATGCGAGCCCGCCGGGTTTGCCGCCCCGGCGGCAGGCTGGTATTCTTGTTGATTGGCCCGATTTTCCTGCCGCGAGTGTTATGAAACCCACCAAGACCAAACGTGAAATCCGCGCCGAGCTCGACCAACAGCTGGAAGAGTATTTGCGCTCCGGCGGCAAGGTGAAGGAAGTACCCCGCGGCCTGAGTGGTCGCATCGACCCCAAGGGGCCTCTTACCCCCCTGTTCACGCCCCGCGCCAGCGAAACCCCCCTCGCCGGACGGACCCCCATGACCGAAGTGGTCGCCCGGGTGGAATCCCGCAAGCACCCCATCCCCGCGCCCAAGCGCCCCAAACCCAAGCGCCCCCGGAAGAAAATGATTCTGGATGATTTCGGGCAGCCGGTTCGCTGGGAATGGGTCGAAGAGTAGCCACTACCGCTACACGCCCCCAAAACAAGGCTGAAAGACAGTCGAATCAGCCGAGCGCCCGCACCAACATTGAGACCAGCTCAGTCTGCTTTCGATAGCCATTCTTGGCCAGCAGACTCTTGATATGCTGGCGGGCGGTATGAATGGATATATGTCGCTCCTCGGCAATATCGTTAGTGCTGAGCCCCCTCATCAAACCGCCGGCGACCGCAGCCTCTGCCGGTGAACATTGAAACAGAGACTGTAACTTGTCGAGGTCGGGGGACAGAGTGGTGTCGAAACTGAACAGCTCTGCCAGCACACCATTGTTTTCCGGGTGTTCGGTGACCAGAGGTGTCAGACAGACGGACACACGCGCTTGGCCGTTTTGGATAAACAGAGTCTGCGACTCCAGAACGCCTTTATGGGAGAGCACAATACATGTGGTTATGGCGTCATGCAGCTTACGGGTCATGCGTCTGTCACGACTATGCAGCCGCCGGTCCTCACCAACAAACAGATTACCTGTGCTGTCCAGCAAGGCTCTGGCGGCGTTGTTGGCTTCGGCCACATTACCCAAGGCATTGAATACCATCAGAGGCTTATGCACATGGTTGAGCGCCATGGCCAGGTTCTCGTTATCGCTGCTGGATTGATACAGTTTCAAGTGAAGGGCAACGGCATTTTCGATGTGCGGTGCCAACAGATTCATTTGCAACAGCTCACTGTCGGTGTAGGGACCGTGGTCTTGATGGCGGTTGGCCATGAACACCACATTGACGCCATCTTCCCGGGTCACCAACATACCCGTGCTATCACCCATGCCTACCGATTCGGCCCAGGCTCGGCTTTCCGGCCCCAGAATATCAAGGATGGTACGACTGACATCGCCCCTTAAAAATGAATCGAACTGGCGTGGCGGCAACTGAACATAGCGCGTCAGCGCTTCATCCCGCTCGGGCAGGTCACTGTTGATGTACCACTCCTCAAACCCATCCGGGTAACCAAAGGTCCAGCCGTACAAGATGCGTTGCGGGTTGGCAGTGACACCCAGAATGCCACCTTGCAGCGCCTTGAAATGCTTCTGGAAAGCATCAAAAAAATGCTGAAAACCGGCGTTATTGTGCAGGCTGCGATAGAGCGTGCTGACCAGCTCGTTATAAGCATGGAGCTCCTCGCCTTTCAAGGCAGGAAAGGGCAAGCTGGCCTGCTGATCAGTCTGAGGGTTTGCGGGAGAGAAGTGATCGTTCAAGGAAAAGGCTCCTTAACCGGCATGACACCGGGCACCAGGGACCGCCTGTTGCGATAACTTCCGGGCACGCAAAAACTGGCGAGATTATTATTGAACCCAAATCTGGGCTTTATTTTCCAATGAGGGAATAACCAAAATATAACCAAATCGTCTTAAAAAAGAAAGCTGAGTGCCAGCAGTCGCACCATATCTGCGGGAAATGCCTAAACCCTCGCGTCCCACTTCCCACCTTGCGGTTTTCAGGTCCCACTTTACGCCCATCTCTTGTCACTCTGACCATCTGCCATAACAATTGCCCGACGGAAACCGATCCGGTCATGCCATAACAAGAGAGATACCGAATGAATACAAAAATGCTTCTGCTGCTGAGCGGCCTTTTGGCGTTAAGCGCCTGCGGTCCAACCGACACGGCCG
>NZ_DFTP01000005.1:33807-36641 GCF_002381585.1 Marinimicrobium sp. UBA4209 | reverse complement strand
GCGGTCCAACCGACACGGCCGAGCAGCCATCCACCGACTCCCAGGCCGTTCCGGCGACCCTCAAGCAGGACGACAATGGCCACTACTCGATTTATCGGGAAGGCGATCCCTACTTCATCAGAGGCGCGGGCGGCACCAGTCGCCTGGAGCAACTGGCCGAGGCGGGCGCGAACTCGGTGCGCACCTGGGACACCGATAACGCCGAACGCATTCTCGACGAAGCCCAGGCGCACGGCCTGACGGTCATGCTGGGGCTGCGCATGGGCAAAGAGCGCCACGGCTTTGATTACAGTGACGAAGAGGCGGTAAAAGCACAGAAAGCGCAAATCCGGGAGCAGGTACTGCGCTACAAAGACCATCCCGCCCTGCTCACCTGGGNNAACGAGCTGGACCTGTTCTACACCGACACCAACGTCTGGTACGCGGTGGAAGACATCGCCCGGATGATTCGGGAGCTTGACCCGCACCACCTGATCACCACCGTGACCGCCGGCATTGATCAGGAAAAGTCCGACCTGATCCAGGAGCGGGTGCCCAGCATTGATTACCTGAGCATAAACACCTACGGCGAACTCGACACCCTACCCCAGAAGGTGCGGGACGTCGGCTGGCCAGGCGCCTACGCCGTCACCGAATGGGGCCCAACCGGGCACTGGGAAATTGCCAACACCGCCTGGGGTGTCCCCATCGAGCAGACCAGCACCGAAAAAGCCGCCGCCTACCGACAGCGCTATGAATCCGCCATCCTCGCCGACGAGGAAAAAGGGCTGGGTTCCTACGCCTTCCTGTGGGGGCAAAAACAGGAAACCACACCCACCTGGTACGGCCTGTTCCTGGAATCCGGCCACGCCACCGAAGTGGTCGACACCATGCACCACCTGTGGAGCGGCGAATGGCCCGAACACCGCGCGCCGAGCATCCAATCCTTCCGGATCGACGATCAGACGGCCTATGACAGCATTTATCTTCAGCCGGGCGAAACCTACGAGGTCACCCTGAGCGTGACGCATCCGGACAACGAGCCTTTCAACATTCGTTGGGAGTTCCTGCCGGAGAGCACCGACATCAAATCCGGCGGCGACCGGGAGGACCGGCCGGAGAGCGTTCCGGGCCTGATCGTGGAAGACCAGGGCAACGGCACCATGCGCTTCACCGCTCCGGACGCAACTGGTCCCTACCGGCTGTTTGCCTATGTGACCACGGAGCACAACCGGGCCGCCGCCGCCAACGTGCCCTTCTTTGTCGGTAGCGCCGAAGACCACGAGTAACAGACGTTACAGAAGGGTCAATAGGCAGGTATCCGTCCCCGGGCCGGATACCTGCCTACCTTAACAGCGCCGCCAGCACCCGACTGATCAACTCTCCCTGTCGCGAACAACCCGTTTTCTGGAAAATATGCTTGAGATGAGAGCGCACGGTTTCAACACTGCGCCCAAGCTCATCGGCTATTGCCTGCACTTCACGCCCCGCCACCAACCTCTCGCAAACCTGAGCCTCCGCACTGCTCAGATCAAAGTAGCTGGCGATGTGTACCGCGCGGGGAAGAGGCCTGCTATCCGGCTCATAGACCGTTACCAGAGCCCCACCGGCCAATAGCTCGCCACTCTCAATGGGACGTATCACAAAAATCAAAGGGCTTCGCCCCGCCCGTTTGAGAAACAGCGTCTCACTACAATAGTCTTCCTTGCCCATGCTGGATCGGACGACCATCGCCGATGCCCGGAAGAAGGCTCGGTGTACATCCTGTTCGGCAAAGTTAAAACGTTGGTCGCGCACCACCAGGCACCGCTCGCGGTCTATCAGGTCTTTGGCCGCTTTATTGGAGTGCAGCACTGTCGCCAGGCTATCCAGCAAAAAGGTGGCATCCGGAAGAACGTCAATCACCGCGGCCAGAGTGGCATCATCCTGAGTGCGTGCTTCCAGTTGCCGATACAACTGAACCGCCTGCCGGATATGCGGCACCAACCGATCGAGTGAGTCGAGCTCAGACTGCTGATAAGGCCCTTGGGCCACGGTTCGTTGAATGGTCAGTACAATACTATGGGTAGGGGTAGTGTCGACCACCAGCCAGGCCGAGTCGAGCATATCCTGATCATTTTCCCACCGGGAATAATCCTGGTCGGGCCGGAAGTCCGGCAACAGGGGCAAAGCGGACTGAAATAGGCCCGGGGACTGTTTGACCGCCTGATTGGTCACCACATCCTGAGCAATCATGTTGTTTTCCAGATACCAGTCCAGAAACTCCCGGGTCAGGCCGTGATACCAAAGGTGCTCCATACGCAACGGCTGACGCTGAATCACCAGCAACTGCGCCGCACAACCGCCAATGGCGAGAGTCAGCTTTTCGAGAAAAGCATGAAAACCTTCCCGGTCAGTAAGAGAATGATAAAGCGCCTGCAACAGTTCAGGCTCATTTTGCAGCATCACTGCCATGTTATTTACCCTGAAATCACATTTTTATTATTGAACTTGATCCTGACAAACGCTCATCTTACCTTTTTTTCGTCGATCATTGGCTACCAGCTGTGCCACGCTTGCTGGCAATAAACAGCCCCACCCCGCCCAGGATGGCGATAGAGCACACGGCCAACCTCAGCGTCACCGGCTCCGATAAAACGATCACGCCGCCGACCGCCGCCAAAGCGGGGACACTCAACTGGATCGTGGCCGCCGTCGTGGCCCTTAGATGGGGCAGTGCCATATACCAGATCGCATACCCCAGGCCGGAGGCCAACGCGCCCGACGCCACCGCGTAAAGCGCCCCAAGGGGCGCGATCTCCACGCTTGAGTAAAACAACACACTCAATACCACGGCCATCGGCACCGCACGAATG
>NZ_DFTP01000005.1:457-33730 GCF_002381585.1 Marinimicrobium sp. UBA4209 | reverse complement strand
AATGAAGTTTCCCGCCGTTTCATGGGTGGGATCACCGAGGCCGCGCCCGCGCAGGGAGTACACACCCCAGGCAACACCAGCCCCGAGCATCAATAGCGCCCCAGACAGCGGCGGCGCTTCCACCCCCGGCAGCAACAGTGCCGCCAGACCAGCCACCGCCGCCAGAACACCGAGGATCTGACGGCCATTAAGGCGCTCGCCGGACCACACCCCGACACCAATCATGGTCGCCTGAACCGCACCGAACAACACTAACGCGCCCGTGGCGGCGGACAGATCAAGGTAGGCAAATGAAAAGCCCGCCGCATAGGCAAACAGCGCAAACGCCGACAGCCAGCTTCCCCCAACTGCACGTGGCTTACGCCGATAGCTCACCAGGGCAGCAAGGATGGCCGCCCCCGATACAAGGCGTATGGTTGTGAAACTGGCCGCATCGATTTCGCCAGCGGCCAGGGCAACCCGGCAGAGCAGCGAATTGCCCGCGAAGGCCACCATGGCGAGCAGGGAAATGAAGAAAAGTCGAGTGTTGGGCATAGAGCACGCTTACCGGCAGTCAATCTGTGTCGATCAAGGTTACCACCAAAACGTTGCAGCACCTCGCATAAGGGGCGGGCTTGGAGCGTCAACCGCCACCCCGTCTGGATTGACGCAACTGCCATGTGTACCTATACTAAAAAATATACACATTGTGGAGATTAAAATCATGCGAACCAATATTGAAATTGACGACAAACTGATGAGCGATGCGCTTAAAGTCACGGGCTTGAAAACCAAGAAAGAGGCCGTAGAGCAAGGACTTAAGGCCTTGATTAAACTGAAAAAACAGGAAGGCATCAAGCGCTTCAGAGGCAAGCTGGAATGGTCGGGCGATCTGGACGACATGAGGCACGCTTCGTGATCCTTGTGGATTCCAGCGTCTGGATTGACTACTTCATCGGTAACGACTCCGCAGAAGCCGATTTTCTCGACCGCACGTTGGGCAATCGTGCCGTTGCCATCGGCGACTTGATTCTCACGGAAATACTTCAAGGGTTTCGGCACGAAAAGGACTATAAGGTTGCCAAGAAGCTGTTGGAGGAACTTACGGTATTTGATCTTCTCGGAAAAAAGATGGCGATAAAGAGTGCGGATAATTTCCGAAAGCTCCGCAAGAAAGGTATAACGATACGGAAAACCGCGGACGTCATCATTGCGTCGTACTGTATTGAGCACAACCTCCCTTTATTGTTCTCAGATAAGGATTTCCTACCCTTCGTAGAGCACCTGGGATTGCGCAACGCGGCATACACATGACGATTGCAGCTTGCGCGCCCATGGAATTGGGGGGAGGAGCTCCCCGGCGGCCACCCGCCGCGTACTGAAGCGCTCGTTAAATGGCCCTCGGCACACGATCCGAATTAGCCACTGTTTGATTGAGTTTCCGGAGCTTGTTGAGAGAGACTTGAAACTGGCCATTACTCGGTAACCGTTTACCTTTGAACTGCTCCCAAACAAGGGCTCCTGGCCCGTTATAGATTTCTTCGAATGTACCGTCACGCAAGATCTTGATGATGATTGCATGCTGCGGCTGGCTCCGGAATGCAACAGTGTTAGATTGCGTAGCTTTAATCTCAACTTTCACGCCGGTATCGGTGACCGCGTCATAGCCTTCGTTGGACGCTGTCTTCAGCTCAAGATTGTATGCATCGGCCACGAGGCATTCACCCAAACTACCAACCATGTGACCATCGGGGGTAAAATGCCTACCCGGGAACATGGCCTCCAACTCATTAACCGTGGCGTAGAGCTGAGTGACCAAGCTCCGGAATTTATCGTGATCGATCATAGACATTTAACGTCTACCATAAACGGCCGAGTGAAACGAGGTCCGGCGACCGCAGGGAGCGGATTTAATGGCTTTTCTACACGTTGACTTTATACTTGAGGTCATTTGCCTCATCCCCTGTCATACCGCGAAATCCCCATTGATGGGGCTGCTGCTCCTTGATCGTAATTTCAACATCAACAGGCGCCAAGGATAGCTGTGATTCGAGCTCTAAAAACAGCGCCTTGATAAGAGCCTTTTGAGTTTCCGGTTTCCGGCCGGACATCATGTTGATTTCAATGACTGTATAGGCTTCGCTTCTGCCACCAGGGTAATAGAAATCCTCTCGTTCCAGGGGCACAAACCTATGCGCACGCTTATCTTCCGGCATACCCAGAACGGACTTCATGCAGCCATGAATGACATCCGACATCTTGGCCTTTATTGGGTTTAGCTGATCCTTGATACCATAAACAATAATCATGCTATCTCCTTAATACCTGCAACGCAGTTATAACCAGCGCAGTGGACCTGAACCAATTTCACATTCAAAGTGTCCGTCAAAGCGGTGCAGGTTCAGAGCGTCCCACCGTCGAAGGCGGTGATTGGTGCGCTTGGTTATACGCCTTCATTGAACTTCTTCACCAGTAGCTCTAGCGGCATATCGCCTAGCGCTGCAATCCTCTCGTCATACATATACCAAGTGGACAAGTCCTTCGCCGTAGAACCTCTGAACAGTACAACGGCTCCAGTACGGTCATCGTGTTGATGTCTCGGATAGTAATCTGCGCTAGGCCAGGAATCCCCACTTTCATAGTAAATCTCAACGTCAGGGGTTCTTTTGTGGATAGCCTCTACTATCGCGAGTCTTTGGCCTTCTTCTCCATCTGAGTACCTAATAACTGCAATTGCTGAGGCTTCTTGGATCTTTTCCTCGTCGCTTAACGAATTCCAATCACTATAGTCGTGAACGACTTTTGGGGCATCAGAACCATTCATCGATTTTAGGTAAACAGCCAGCGCTATCCCGAAGACGACCAAAGCGGTTGAAAGGCCGGCGCCAAACACTAGACCTCTAATAAACGTTTTTAGCAACTATGCACCTCCTCAAGTAAACGCGGAGCGCAGCGGCGACCCGCCAGAGACGTCCGGCGGCCTACGGTCGAAAACTGACGCGAATGGCTATGATGGCCAACGCAAACCGTGACGGCCAAATCCATTTTTAATTTTTTTGTATAATTGGAGCTCGCTCATGCTCCAGAGGCGCACAGCTTCAACATGCAACTGTTTCTTTGGCAGTGAATTTAATACCTGACACATCAGAATTATGATATTTCCCGAGTTCTGCTGAATCCAACTGACACTGTCCTTGTATCGATCCACTAGCGTTTGGATACTTCCGATATCATCTTGCTTCCCTACTTTCCAACCGCCTTCTCCTACCTGCGTAAGCCAATGTAGAGAGGGTTCTGCTGGGTGCACTACTTGGCACAATTCCGAGTATAGATCCCTAACTGGATAATTCGGGTGATCGATTGCTGCTACATATTTCGCTGCAGTTTCAGCCTTGTGAGCTGGAGGGACAGCCTCTTCTCTCCCAACCTTACGAGCGTGATGGAAATGGATGAGAGCGTTCTCCAGCTCAGTGCTTTGAAATAGCGAATTGTTGAGCTTCCCATTCAGCGCCTCAATGATGCTCGCTGCGGAATCAGCAATTGTTAGTGAAACAGGCTGAAGAGAATACTTGGTGTCTGCGGCAGACTCGAGAAAACCTCGCAAGGCTGCACAGAATGCTAGGTAATTTGGCTGCAACGTGGCATGGACAACGCACGCATCAAACCAGCGAAGATGACGGATTGAGTTAGCAACCGCAGCCCAATGAACCCGATATAGAACTTCTTCCCAATAGATCTTATTCCTCTGGCTTAGCGGGAGAGCCTTATACTGCTCTATATCCATAAAGAAGTATGAGACTCCAGCAGCTTCGCTGACAATATCCCTCAGAATTTTGGGATAAACATCACCTGCCTTTCCGAACAGGTGGGGAGTTACCGTCACAAACTAGCCCTCATAACGCCGCGCTCTGCAGAATTTTCTTCCAACAGCAGCGCTTTGTTAGCCTTCAACATCGGAAAATTCGAATCTACAAAGCCAATCGATACGGTCTTTGAGTCGGTCTAGGTTTACACCATGACCCACCCCTGCCGGCCTGTTAACAACATTTAAAACTGTCTCAGAGTATTGTCTTTCATTGTATCCCAGTTCGTCATTATGAAGTATTTCTTTGTGTCTCAGAATTATCGGCGATTCGGCATTTTTAAATTGATCGCTCTTAGCGGCTATTAGAAGACCTTCGACTAACGCGCATTCAAAACTCTCACCCCTATTTCTCTCTGGCACGACTTCATAAAGGTAATTGATTAGCTCCAACTCACCCCCCTCTCCTGAGACATATTGCTGATATGCGTCTGACTTGAAATGCTTTGAAATGAGCAAGAAAACCAACAATGCAGGGAAAAGATATTCGGTTTCCTTAGCGGTTCTAATTGCAATATTGATACTTGCAAGGAATTGTTCGATTTCTCTCAATGACAGTCGAAGGTTAGTTGCTAGCATTGAAAATACATTTTTTAGATGGTCTTCGTCGTGCCGTAGCTCCCCGTATTTCTTCCTTGGTTGAAAAAATTTGTCTAGTTGTAGCGCAGAAAACAGCGAATCAATATAGCTAGCCTTGTCAGGCTCTTTCAGTTGATACTCAAAATCAATGAAACGGCGAAGGTATCCAACTGAATCGATTCCGCTTCCATAGACGGCTTCAATCGAATGACCTAGCTGCTCTTTGTCGAGTGCTAACACAAAGATCAAACCTTCTGTGTTGAACAAATGCTTGATTCTTTCCAGCAACTCAATTGCATAGTTTGGCCTACATCGATCCAGTTCATCGACAAATATTACGAGCGGCTTACCATCGGATGATTTCTCAATAAAGTTAGTCAAGGCGGCATGGAACTCGTATATTGCTTGTTTTTGTTGTAGGTAGTTGTCGAGTGCATCACCAGCCAATGACCCGGCTGCTTTCATCATCTCATCTTCAATTAATTTATCAGCATCAACTATTCCCGCAGTGCCAATTCGAACCAATGCGGGAACTCCTCGTTTTGCAATTTGTTTTCCGGCAGCTTTGGTTTTCTCCCATGCCTCGTTTGCTTTTTCATTGGCACCAATGAGAGCCTTTAGCCCCTCATTCATCTCACCTAAGAAAGAGACCAGTGGATCATCCGAAAAATCGGTCTCCCAAGCATTGAAGTATAGAGAAGGACAAGTATCCTCCTTAAGGTGGTTCTCCCACAGTCGAATAAAAGTTGTCTTCCCCGTCCCCCATCGCGAATCAATTGCTATCACGGCTGGGGAGTTTACGTTTGATACTAGTAAGGACAGATTAACTATTTCTTCCTTTCTACCCAAAAGATCATATTTGAAAGGATCGCTTGGCTCAATTCGTATTGGGTTTAGTTTTAACTTCAAAACACTCATCCCTTTGTGAGGTTAACGCCGGTAACACCGGAGTATTTTTGAGAAGGCAGCGCCGGAACAAAAATACTTCCGGTGATTACCTTTGTTAGCGTTCGCCCGTTTCATTTACTGATTCTATAATCTCTTTGATACGCAAAGCGCGTTCGAAGTACGACTTGAAAGCCCGATGTAACCGTCCTGCCCACACCTCACTTTCCGCCATCTCTAAGAATGTCATGAGCTTTGGCCCCAGCGGATCATCTTGATAGTGAAAAATAGCGTTTCGAAATCGCCTCAACCCATTGACCATTTGATCATTAGAAAGAAGTTCATCTATCTGTGAATCTTCAATTTTCAACTCTCTGTAGCCCTCAACCACCACATAAAGCAAAGAGTACCAAGTGGCGATCCTTAGGAATGCTGAATGCATTTCGGCTTGAGCTACTAGCTCTTCCGGACAGCCATCTGGTAAGCCCGTAGCCACAGGAGGGCCAACGACCACTTTGACAGAATCGGCCGTACACCAATGTTTGTGAAGAGCAACAAGTTCTTTCATATTTCGCTAACATTTTAACATTGAGCCAGCACGCTTCCCGGTCAAAGCCGCTAACTCATTGATATTAGTGAATTGTCTGAAACTTTAGCACAGATCGGCCAGACGGAAAGCGTGCCGGCTCGGTTTTGTCCCCGGTGTCGCCTGTTATCTACCGACTTAATATCAGTAACTCATTGATTTAATTTGTTTTTTTTATTTTCGTCGGTGAGAAAGCGTGCACTGTAAAGACGTGGCGAACGCCAATTTTCAGAGTACTCGCCAATATACTGTATAAGTCGATCATTTTTTGATCAACAAATAGTCTTGGGAATTACTTCGAGTTTTCGGCTAGAGGGGCATCAGAAAACCCGGCGCCCGAAGGCGCCGGAAGACGATGGGGATCAGGTGAGTTCGTATCGGTCCATAATATCCCGGACCAGCCCGCTGCGCACAATGTCGGCTCGTTCGAATTGGTGGATATACACATTGGGTAGATCGCCGAGCCGGTTCACGGCATCCGCCAGGCCGTTGTGTCCGCGAATATCGCTTTGTTCGATATCCCCGTTGATGACCACTTTACAGCCTTCGCCGATGCGGGTCAGGAACATCTTCATCTGTGCGGGTGAGGTGTTCTGGGCTTCATCGAGAATGACGAAGGTCCGGTTGTTGAAGGTTTTACCGCGCATAAACGCCAGGGGCGCGGCGACGATTCGACCGTGGCGCAGGCAGTAGTCTACGGTACCGGCGCCGAGTCGTTCGGCGAGGATTTCACGAAACGCGTCGATGTAAACCGAGAACTTTTCATCCAGGGCGCCGGGCAGGAAGCCCAGTTGTTCCCCCGCTTCCACGGCGGGCCGCGTGAGGATGATCCGCTCAATTCGCCCGGACTCCAGCGCTTCGGCGGCAATGGCACCGGCGCAGTAGCTCTTGCCCGTACCGGCAGGGCCGATACCGAAGGTCAGATGGTAGCGCTGGATAGCGTCGATGTAGTCTTGCTGGGCGGTGGTGTAGGCGGTGAGGGGTTTGTTGGCGCGGGGTGGAGCGTAAGCGGTCTGCAGTTGTCGGGAGGCATTGATTTCGACGATGTTGCCGTTGGGGGGTGCCCGGTGTCGGCCGCGGTCGTCTTGGTGGAACCGCTCTTCAGCGGCGTGGTTCTGATGTCTTTTGCGCTTCGCGTGAGATCGTTTCGCCATGGATAAATCCCCATCAGGTTCCAGGTGAACAGGGACAACTCGGGCTGGCAACGCTACGGATGGCCAAGGCCCCGGCCCTGTAAGACTCAAAAGGTAACGCGATTTTCGGGGTGACAGAGGCGCCCCGACATGTTCTGTTGGCAGGCTCCTCCTCTTGGCAGGTGGGTGACAAACGCACTGGTGAATCAGCGCTTACCAAAAATAGTAGGTGCTTTTTATCGAAGGGTCAATGCTTTTGATGCAGCGAACCGGAAAAGACAAAGCGGGAGGGGGATTTTGCCGGGCGCGTCGGGCGCCCGGCAAAAGGGTTTTACATGGATGACACGATGGAGATCATAACGCCCGCGGCCACGGCGGAACCGATCACCCCGGCGACGTTCGGCCCCATGGCGTGCATGAGCAGGTAGTTGTGAGGATCGGACTCGAGCCCGATTTTGTTGGACACCCGCGCAGCCATGGGCACGGCGGATACACCGGCGGAACCGATCAGCGGGTTGATCTTGTGGCGGACAAACAGGTTCATGAACTTGGCCACCAGAACCCCCATTGCCGTACCAATGGCAAAGGCAACGATACCCAGCAGCAGGATGCCCAGCGTTTTGGTATCCAGGAAGGCGGAAGCGGCCAGTTTGGAGCCCACGGCCAGGCCCAGGAAAATGGTGGTGATGTTGATCAGGGCATTCTGGGCGGTATCGCTCAGACGCTCCACCACGCCACATTCGCGCATCAGGTTACCGAAGCAGAACATACCCAGCAGCGGTGCGGCCGAGGGCAGGAACAGCGCCACAAGAATCAGCAGAATCACCGGGAAGGCAATCTTTTCCAGGCGGCTGACCGGACGCAGTTGTTCCATTTTGATCTGCCGCTCGGACTCGGTGGTCAGCGCGCGCATGATCGGCGGCTGGATCAGGGGCACAAGCGCCATATAAGAGTAGGCCGCAACGGCGATGGCACCCAGCAGGTCTGGCGCCAGAATGCTGGACACGTAGATGGCGGTCGGACCGTCCGCACCACCGATGATCCCGATGGCAGCGGCATCGGCAATGGAGAAGTCCATCAGGCCTGTAACAGACAGGCCAACCGCCCCCATTACGGTCGCAAAAATACCGAACTGGGCGGCCGCGCCGAGAAACAGGGTTTTCGGATTGGCGAGCAACGGACCGAAATCGGTCATGGCACCCACACCCATGAAAATGACCAGCGGCGCAACGCCGGAACCGATAGCCACTTGATAGAAGTTGTAGATCATGCCATTGGTGTAGCCGTAGTCCAAGGCCACCTTGTGTGCGGCCGCCAGCTCAGAGGCCGAAGCGGTTTTGTACAGCGCCATCAGCTCTTCCGCCGAAGTGCTGGCGGCAACGCCGAAGACTTCGGCAAGATCCGCGAGCACTTTCACGCCGCCCACATCAATGGCCTGCTGGGTCGCGGACATGGCGAGCCCCGCACCGGGGATGTTGGCCATGATGCAGCCAAAGCCGATCGGCACCAGCAGCAGCGGCTCAAATCCTTTGCGGATGGCCAGGAACAGCAGCAAAAGCCCCACCAGAATCATGGTGAAGGTGCCCCACTCCATCTGGTTGATGCCCGATTCCTGCCACAATCGAATAAAATTCTGCATAAAACGTTCTCAACAGTGTTGCTGGAAGTAGTGGTCCAGGCGGTTCGCGATTACGCCAGATCCAGAAGCGGATCGCCGGATGTCACCGCGTCTCCGGCCTGCACATGCACGCTGGTCACGGTACCGGCACGGGGCGCGGCCACTTCGGATTCCATTTTCATGGCTTCCAGAATCAGCAGGGTATCGCCCTCTTCCACCTGGTCACCGGGCTTGACCATGAGTTTCACGATGTTGCCGCCCAGCGGAGCGGGAACCGGCTCACCTTCGCCGGCGGGTGCGGCTTCTGCACCACCGCTGGAGGCACTGCCGCCCACCGGGGCCAGGCCTGTCACATCACCACCGTCGCTGACGGTCACAGTGTATTTCTGGCCTTCCACGTCGACGGTGTACACCTCTTCACCACTGTCGGTGGTCACCGCACTGCCCTCTTTACCGGTCGGTGCCGGTTCAAAGGCGTCGGGTTTGCCACGGTTCTCCAGGAATTTCAGACCAACCTGAGGGAACAGGGCATAAGTGAGCACATCGTCAATGCGGCCTTCGCCCTCGGTGAGGCTGATGCCTTTTTCTTTGGCCACTTCTTCAAGCTCTTTGGCCAGGCGATCCATTTCCGGCTCCAGCTTATCCGCCGGGCGACAGGTGATCGGCTCACCACCGTCGAGGACGCGCTGTTGCAGCTCTTTGTTGACGTCCGCCGGCGTAGCGCCGTACTCGCCTTTGAGCACACCTTCGGTTTCTTTGGTGATGGTTTTGTAGCGCTCACCGGTGAGCACGTTCATCACCGCCTGGGTGCCGACAATCTGTGAGGTCGGGGTCACCAGCGGGATGTAGCCGAGGTCCTTGCGCACGCGGGGAATTTCTTCCAGCACCGCGTCGAATTTGTCTTCCGCGTTCTGCTCACGCAGCTGATTTTCCATGTTGGTCAGCATGCCGCCGGGCACCTGAGCAATCAGGATGCGCGAGTCGACGCCCTTGAGAGAGCCTTCGAACTTGGCGTATTTGCGGCGCACGTCGCGGAAGTAGGAGGCGATTTCTTCGAGCAGTTCCAGGTTCAGCCCGGTATCCCGATCGGTGCCTTCCAGGATCGACACCATGGTCTCGGTGGGGCTGTGACCGTAGGTCATGGACATGGAGGAAATGGCGGTATCGATATTGTCGATGCCCGCCTCCACGCACTTGAGGTTGGTGGCGTGGGCCAGGCCGGTGGTGGCGTGGCTCTGCATGTGAATCGGGATGGAACAGCTTTCTTTCAGGCGGGTCACCAGCTCGTACCCCACATAGGGCTTGAGCAGGCCGGCCATGTCTTTGATGGCAATGGAGTCAGCGCCCATGTCTTCAATGCGCTTGGCCAGATCCACCCACAACTCGATGTCGTGCACCGGGCTGATGGTGTAGGAGATGGTGCCCTGAGCGTGCTTGCCCTGCTTCTTGACCGCTTTCATGGCGGTTTCGATGTTGCGCATGTCGTTCATGGCATCGAACACGCGGAACACGTCCACGCCATTGGTGGCGGCGCGCTCGACAAACTTGTCCACTACGTCATCGGCGTAGTGGCGATAGCCGAGAATGTTCTGCCCGCGCAGCAACATCTGCATGCGGGTTTTGGGCATGGCCTTTTTGAGCTCGCGAATGCGCTCCCAGGGGTCTTCGCCCAGGTAGCGGATACAGGCGTCGAAAGTCGCTCCACCCCAGGTTTCCAGAGACCAGAAACCCACTTGATCCAGTTTCTCGGCAATGGGCAGCATGTCGTCGAGGCGCATCCGGGTGGCCAGCAGGGACTGATGGGCATCCCGCAGTACCAGCTCCGTAATGCCCAACGGCTTTTTAGCATCGCTCATGGCGTTGTACCTTTCTCACAGTTAGCGTTCGCGGAACCATCGGCTATCGGCGACGGGCGCGATGTTGCTCAATGGCGGCCTTGATTGCGGCCAGGGTTTTGTCATCGACCTTGCCCGCGGCGGGGCGGGCGGCGCTGGAGGGTTTGCGGCTGCGGGGCTCCAGAGGCGCTTGGGACTCGGGGAACCAACGGTTGATGCTGCCACTCATAAGCACCATGGCAATCACCAGCAGCGTCAAAAACACCACGACGGACCCCATGCCATACAGCATCAGGTCTACGCCTTGTTGCATCAGTGTGTCACTCATATCGGGCACCCTGTGTACGATAAGTCATTGGCTACAGCGGAACGTATCCGCGCGGGGCCACCTCGGTCCGGTGGAGCGAGGCGCGCCAATGTAGCTTGATTCCCAAAATGTGGCAACTGCGTCACATTTTTTGCCCTTGGTAGTGGCTCGAGGAGCTTTTGCCAAGCGCAAAACGGCCGGCCATTTTCTCTTATCTTTCATAAACTTACAACTTCTGGCTGCAATTGAGCCGGGATTGGGCCTGCAATGGCAACCAGATGCCGTTAAAATGGCCGCCTTTTCCACACCGGGAGTTCGGCCCAGTCATGCAATTGTTTCTCGCCCCGATGGAGGGCGTCGTCGATTATCAGGTTCGGGACCTGCTCAGCGCGCTGGGCGGGCTGGATGGCTGTGTCACCGAGTTTATCCGGGTGACCGACAGCAGCCTGCCCCGGCGGGTGTTCCTGCGCTACGCCCCGGAGATCGAGCAACACTGCCTGACCCCCAGCGGCACCCCGGTGAAGGTTCAGCTATTGGGCGGGCAGCCAGAGCCGGTGGCCCGCAATGCCCAGCGCGCGGTGGCCGCTGGCGCTACGGCCATTGATCTGAATTTCGGTTGCCCGGCCAAAACCGTGAACAAAAGTGACGGCGGAGCCTGCCTGCTGCGCGAACCGGAGCGGGTGCACGCCATTGTGGCCGCGGTGCGCAACGCGCTGCCCGACACCGTGCCGGTCAGCGCCAAAATCCGGCTCGGTTTTGACGATGCCAGCCGCTATCTCGATAACGCCCTGGCGGTTTACGAGGCGGGGGCCAACGAGCTGACCGTGCATGCGCGTACCAAGCGCGACGGCTACCGACCGCCGGCCTACTGGGAGTACATTGCGCGAATTCGGGAGGCGGTGGCAATGCCGGTGATCGCCAATGGGGAAATCTGGAACCCGGAGGATTTTGAGCGCTGCCGTGCGGTGACCGGCTGCGACCGGTTTATGCTCGGGCGGGGATTACTGGCGCGGCCGGACCTGGCGCGGGCCATCAAGGCGCAGGTGGCGGGGGAAGAGTACACCCCCATGCCCTGGCGCGAGGTCTGCCAGATGCTGCACCGGTATTACCGGATGAGCCAGCCTCACTGGGGTACCAAAAACGCCTCCAAGTACTGCGGCAATCGCATCAAGCAGTGGTTGATGTACTTGCAGCGCCAGTACCCGGAGGCGGCCACGTTTTTTGAACAGATCAAACGCGAGCGGGAGCCGGCGCGCTTTGAGGCCGCCTTTCGCCAGGCGGCCTGAGCCAGCGGCTTACTCGACTTTATTGCGCTCTTCCAGACGGGGCTCGGCCACGCTGATAAAGCGCCCCTGTTCATCCAGGCCAATGGCCTGGGTGGAGCCATAATCGCCCAGTCGACGCAATTCATGCCCTTTTTCTTCCAGCGCGGTGCGCAGCGGAGTAATCAGGGTTTTCTCCACGAACAACTGATTGGGCCGCCACTGGTGGTGGATGCGGTCCATCACCAGCGCATCCTCCAGCGGCATGCCCAGATCGATGTGATTCACCAGCGCCTGCACCACCTGGGTAATAATGGTGGGGCCACCCGCCGCTCCCAGTGTCAGTACCGGCTTGCCATCGCGGGTCACCACCGTGGGGCTCATGCTGGACAGCGGCCGCTTGCCCGGGGCAATACTGTTGGCTTCCGCCCCCAACAGACCATAGGCATTGGGTTCGCCGGGCTGGGCCGAGAAGTCATCCATCTGATTGTTCAGAATCACCCCGGTGCCCGGCACCACCACCTTGGAGCCGAAGTTGGTATTCACTGTGGCGGTAATGGCCACCCAGTTGCCATCCTGATCCGCCGTGGCGATATGGGTGGTGTGTTTGCCGAACAGCTCCTCCCGGGATTTGGGGGGCGTGCTGTGGCCCGTCACCTCGGCCACTGATTTCAATGACAGCCGCTCCCGCAGTTTGTCCGCATAGCGTTCACTGATCAGGCCTTTGGGCACAGACGCAAACGCCGGGTCGCCCAGCCAATAGGCGCGGTCGGCAAAGGCCAGGCGCATGACTTCCGCCAGCAGGTGGTAGCGGTCCGCTTCTGAGAGCGCATCGACATCAAACCCTTCGAGAATATTGAGCATCTGGGCCACATGCACACCGCCGGAACTGGGCGGCGGGAAGCCGTAAATCCGGTAACCGCGATAGTCGCTGACCACCGGCTTGCGGCGTAGCAGCTCGTAGTTCGCAAAGTCCTCCCGAGTCACGATGCCACCGTGCTCGGCCATCCAGTCGCCGACGGCTTTGGCAAAGCCACCGCCGTAAAAGTACTCGGGGCCCTCGCTGGCAATCGCACGATAGGTGCGGGCCAGATCGGGTTGGCGGATGCGGTGCCCCACCGGCCAGGGCTTACCTTCGGGGGTCAGGAAAATGGCGGCCGAGCCGGGGTACTCCAGAAGGTCCTCCGTGTGACGCGCCAGGCGGCGGGCAAAAATGCCATCGATGGCGAAACCCTCGTCAGCGAGGGTCGCGGCCGCCTCCAGGTGCGTGGCAAAGCGGGCCTTACCGCCTTTTTTCATCATGTAATCGTAAGCGGCCACGGCGCCGGGAATCCCCACCGCGAGAGGGCCTTTTTTGCTCAGCTCGGGCCGATAGTCGCCATCGCGCACGTACATAGTGCGATGGGCTTTACCCGGGGCCATTTCCCGGCCGTCGATGGCCTCCACCCGACCGTCGGCCCAGTGCACCACGGCAAAAATTCCTCCACCGATGCCGGAGTTGTGGCCGTCCACCACCCCCAGAGTCAAGGCGGCGGCCACGGCGGCGTCAATCGCGTTGCCGCCCTCGGCGTAGGCCTTCATGGCCGCCTCGGTGGCTCTCGGCTGAACGGTGGCGACGGCCCCGCGACCGTCGGGGGTCACCGCGGCATAATCATCGGCCCGGACCAGGGCTGCCAAGGCGCTGGTGAGCAGTACCGCACTGACCCACAAGCCCTTTTTCAGTGAGCGCTGAAACATAGTGAAAATCGAATCCTGTGTTATCCAAGAAGTGATAAAAGTAGTGCGAAGACTAGCATTGTGGGCCCGCAAAAACAGCAGACCCCGCGTTGTGCGGGGTTTGTGTTGTGAGGGAGCGGTCACTGTGTCAGAACCAGAAGCTGTCACTGCGCCGTCCTTCGATATTCATTCCACCGATCAATTTGCCTCGGGTAATGACCCGGTGTTGAACCCAGCAAAACTGCAATAAACGGCGCATAAACATCTCCGGTTACGTCTGTCGGTCAATCGCGCAGCCATAAAAAAACCCACCGCCCCCTGGGCGTGATAATCGCCTGGGGATCAAGGTGGGTTTTTATTCGAATGCGTTGTTGGGTGACATTATACGGAAAGCCCACAGGGCCTGCCACCCAACAAGCCGCTACTGGCGCTCACTCAACACCTCCAATGCGCCGGAAACATAGACCAGCGGTGCGTTCCAGTTGATGGTGATTTCGTTGGACGCATAGCTGCACCAGTGATCCAGATAGGATTTGGCGGGCTTGTCCGACGGATAAGCGACCGGACAGTCACCGGCGTCCTGCTGGCCGCTGTGAGGGCCACCGGCCAGGAAGCCCGGAACCGGCGCAACAACAGTATCGGCCTCGGAGGGACGATGATGAATGTGTAGCGGCGTGCGCGTACCAAAACCGGTCACGTAGGAATAGCCGGTGGGATTGCGCCCCAGAACATAATCCATCAGGGACTGCGCCACCTGCAGATTTTCGGGATTGTCGCTCAACTGGTGGGCAGTCAACATCATCATCGCCATATTCATGGCCACGCCGTTGCTGCCCCAGACGAAGTCCTGTGCGCGCATGGGAACCCCGGAGGCCGATGCCCGCCACTCATCGCGCAGGTGCTGCGCCAAACCCGCCACCTTGTCCTTTACCGGCGCCTGCAGCGCCTCGGGAACCTGTTCCAGGTGGTGCGCCATGGACATCCAGGGTTGACCGACGGCATCGGCCCAGTTCGGCACCTCAATGGCGGCCTCGGCCAATTCGACCTCGTCCCAGTAACGCTGATCACCGGTGGTCAGGGCCAGCTCTACCGCGGCCCAGACAAACTCGTCCGAGAATTCATCATCGCCGTACTCGCCGGTACGTACATCCTCCGGATTGCGATAGATGACATCGGGGTTGGCTTTGGCCCAATCCCAGGCGGCCTTCGCCGCCGAGAGTGCCTGCTCGGAGAAGCCCGGGTATTCGGCCTCGTAGTCGGCGTATACGCGGCTGGCCACCGCCATGGTGGCGGCAAAGTTGAGCGCCGCCGCCGTGCCTTTCTGAACCATATAGCGGGGCTCGGTGGCCTCGTGAGGCATTACTGCACCAGAGAAGTTCAGGGTGGTCAGCTTGTGGTACACACCGCCGTCGTGCGGATCCTGCATGGTGAGCATCCAGCTCAGGTTCCACATGGACTCATCCAGCAGATCGGGGACGGCGTTGCCACTTTCCGGGATATTCAGGTCACGATCGCGATAGAACGCCGGGAAGTGCTCATAGGCGGCCAACAGGGTATAGGTGCTGATGCCCGAGTTGACGATGTACTTGTTGTAGTCGCCCGCGTCGTACCAGCCTTTGGGGCTGCTCAGCTCGGTGCCTTCCGGGCGCGCTTCAGAGGCTGCCGAGCTGTGAATGGCGACACTGTCGTCGGGGTGGCCCATGGGGCGCGCATAGTCTCCGGCGTGCTCGGCGAGAAGCTCCGTGCTGGCACGGTTAAAGTAATAGGCTTTGATGACGGCATCATTCAGCTCGCCGTATACCGCATCGCGGATTTCCAGCGGGGCCGAATCGGCCAGGCCTTCGACCCGCACCACATAGCGGCCGGGCGCCTCAACGTCAGAGAAGTCGGCCAGCTGAACCGTCTCGCCGGAGACCGGCCAGACTTTCGCCTCCCCCAGCTCACTCTGGTAAACCACCTGCCCGTTGGCGGTATTCACCAGCGCAAAATCCACGGCAGCTCCGGCCGGTACGGCGGCCACTTTCGCGGCGCGCGGGTAGAAACCAAGCTGATTGACCTGAATGGCTGACGACGCGTCCGGCTCAGTTGGAGTATCTGTTTGTGCGGGATCTGACTGACAGGCGATCAAGGTACTGACCAGCGCCGATAGCGCCAGCATGCGATAGACAGTGTGGGACATGGAAACACCTCATGGGCTTTTATTGGTTATGGTTTTGGATATCGACCGATGCCACAGCCCCGGACAGACCGCTCAGCCTGTTATGGTTCCAAGGACTGTTAGCCCGGTAAGAATACCCTATTCCATTTCGCCCGTCAGGATCGACTCAGAGGTTTAACACTTTCTTTACGAAGGGGATGGTCAGTTTGCGCTGCTCGGCCAGCGAGGCATGATCCAGCCGCTGCAGGTAACAGAACAGCTCGTTCATGTCCCGGGGCACCCGCTGCAGAATATAGTGAGCCACGTCCTCGCTCAGCTCCAGCCCCCGGGCCCGGGCCCGATGGCGGAGGGCGTTCTGCTTGTCTTCATCGCTCAACGCCTGCACCTGGCAGGTAACGCCCCACTGCAGGCGCGAGCGCAGGTCCGGCAGCGCCACGGGGAGCTCCTGGGGCCCTTGCACGGCGGCCACCAGCAGATGCTTTTGGGCATCGCGTAGGCGGTTAAATAGATGAAACAGGGCCTCTTCCCAGTCGGGCTTGCCGGCAATCACTTCCAGCCCGTCGAGACAGACCAGATCCAGGTACTCCAGCCCTTCCAGCAACTCGTGGGGCGCAAAACCCACCAGCTCCCGTAGCGGGAGGTACTGAATGCTCAGGCCCGCGTCTTGCGCTTCGTGCCCCGCCGCCTGCAGCAGGTGGGTGAGCCCGACGCCCGGCTGCCCCCAGAGATAGATGAAAGGCTCCCCCTGGCCGCCTGCCTGCGCTTTCAGCAACGCCAGGGTGCGGGCGTTGGTCGCCCCTTCCGGGGCGTAGAAGTTATCAAAGGTGGCGTCGTCGTTAAGACTGACGCTCAGTGAAAGCTGTTGAGGCGTGGGCATGGCCTTGTTTGATTCTCTTTTGTTGGTGCCGGGACGGCGGTTATTGCCAGGTATAAACCAGCGGGTTGGCCTGGGTCCCCTCGGGCATGAAGCGGCTGCCGGTCAGGCTGACCCGATTGCTGTCGGCGGATGGCACAAGCCGGCCGTCGCGTTCCAGCGTGCCCAGCAGTCGCGCCTGTTCGCCCTCGGTCACCAACCGCAGGGTCAACACGCCCGGGCGAAGCGATACCAGCTCGGCACGACGCACCAACGCCAGGTCTTCCAGGTAGCGCTCGACCGCCTTGTAATCGCCAAAACCGTCGATGCCGCCGACTTCCATCAACACTGCATCCGGCCCCTCTTCCCGGGGTACAATGGCATAGAGCCCGGCAAAGTGATTGGCGGTTTCGTCAATCGCCTCCGCCAGCAGCCCGTTCACCGAGTCATTTCGAAGGTAGAAGGTGGGGTTGCCCAGGTCGTGATACAACTGCCAGTCGGAGCGCCACTGTCCGGCGGAGGTTTCGCTGTAGCGGCCCACCAGAATCGCCTCTGCGTCGTAACGCTGCGATGCTTTGCGAATGGTTTCCTCATCCAGAGACCAGAGTTCACGAGCGGACACCGCCAGACGGTCTTCCAGGTCATCCAGGGGCATGACCAGCGGCAAGCCTCGAGTTTCGGCGCGCGCCCTGAGCCAGTCGCGTTCTTCTGAGTCGGACACCCGTTGTAAGCCATCGCTGTCGCGACGCACCATCCAGACCAGCACGGCCGGCCGGTTGGCGGGCCAGAGGGACAGGCTCGCCGAGCGCAACAGCCGCTCCACTTCCGGCGCCGAGAATTTCATCATCAGGCGGCTGGCCGGACGCTCCTCGCCGTTGACTTCCAGAGTCTCATCGGTAGAAACGTAGTTGAACTCATAGATGAAGTCCTCGGCCCGGGACAGCGCCTCCCGCACGGCGGGATGATCACTGGCCCCGGGGTCACCGGAGACCCTCACCATCAGTTGCTCCAGCCCGTCCCGCGCCCCGCGGCGGCGCTCGGAGGCGGACTGGGAGGCCACCAACACATCCGCGCTGTACAGGTCCACAACCTGCTCCGCCTGGGTCGGAACTGCAAACCCGCCGAGCGTCAGGCCGATGACCAGTGCCCGGAGTCCTATCTGCCAAACTGCCAATAATCGCCTCAAGATTTCGCCTCTGTCTACTCGTTGTCGGGTTACAGCTGTCGCTCGGGTTGGCGGGTAAAAGCCCGCATTGTAGCAGGCTGTCAAAATGGCGAAAGGTTCCCGTGGGTTCGGAAACCGGCACTCGCTCGCATTTCGACCATAAACTGATAGAATACGCGCCCATCGATTCGGAAACTTCCCGTCCAGCGCGGCAGCACGCTGCCGTCGTCCCGACAGCACATCAAGAGCACAGCCCATTCATGACTGAAAAACACACGCAACCGTCACTGAGTTACAAAGATGCCGGCGTCGATATCGACGCGGGTGAAGCCCTGGTAGACCGCATTAAAGGTGTAGCCAAACGCACCAGCCGCCCCGAGGTCATGGGCGGGCTGGGTGGCTTTGGCGCCCTGTGCGAGCTGCCCAAAGGCTACCGCGAGCCGGTGCTGGTATCCGGAACCGACGGGGTGGGCACCAAGCTGCGCCTGGCCATGAACCTCCAGCGCCACGACACTATTGGCATCGATCTGGTCGCCATGTGTGTGAACGACCTGGTGGTGGCGGGGGCGGAACCGCTGTTTTTCCTGGACTACTACGCCACGGGCAAGCTGAACGTGGATGTGGCGGCGGATGTGGTCACCGGTATTGGTGCCGGCTGTGAACAGGCCGGCTGCGCTCTGGTCGGGGGCGAGACGGCGGAAATGCCGGGCATGTACGAAGGCGACGACTATGACCTGGCGGGCTTTTGCGTCGGCGTGGTGGAGAAGTCGGAAATCATCGATGGCTCCAAAGTGGCCGCCGGTGACACCCTGATTGGTCTGGCCTCCAGCGGACCGCACTCCAACGGCTACTCCCTGATTCGCAAAATCATTGAAGTGAGCGACGCCGACCTGACTCAGGACTGCGAAGGTCAGCCGCTCAGCGAAGCCCTGATGGCGCCCACCCGCATTTATGTCAAATCGCTGCTCAAACTGATCCGCGAACTGGATGTCCACGCCCTCTCCCACATTACCGGTGGCGGCCTGCTGGAGAACATCCCCCGGGTACTGCCCGCCAACAGCAAGGCGGTGATCGACACCCAGAGCTGGCAGTTGCCCGCGGTTTTCCGCTGGTTGCAGCAGGCCGGCGGCGTGGCGCCCCGGGAAATGTACCGCACCTTCAACTGCGGCGTGGGCATGGTGATTGCCCTGCCGAAGGCCCAGGAAGCCGACGCCCTGGCCTTGCTCAAAGCCGCCGGCGAAGACGCCTTTGTGGTCGGACAGATTGCCGAGGCGCAGGAGGGCGAAGCCCGCGTTGAGTTGACCTCGTTAGAGGGGAGCGACGCTTGAGTTCAGCCCAACCGACCCGGGTCGTGGTGCTGATCAGCGGCAGCGGCTCGAACCTGCAAGCCCTGATTGACGGCCAGCGGCGCGGCCAACTGCCGATCGATATTGTCGCGGTCATCAGCAACCGGCCCGCCGTGCGCGGGCTGCTGAGGGCCGAACATGCGGGCATTCCCGCCAAAGTACTTGATCATACCCGGTACGACTCCCGCGAAGCCTTTGACACCGCGTTACAGGAATGCATTGACCACTACCGACCGGAACTGGTGGTTCTGGCCGGCTTCATGCGTATTTTGACGCCCACCTTTACCCGCCACTATGAAGGTCGGATGCTCAACATCCACCCCTCACTGCTGCCCAAGTACCAGGGCCTGCACACCCACCAACGAGCGCTGGATGCCGGTGAGAGCGAACACGGGGTCACGGTGCACTTTGTGACCGCCGAGCTCGATGGCGGCCCACCCGCCGTCCAGGCGCGCGTGCCGGTGCTCCCGGGCGACGACGCCGAGTCACTCGCGGCGCGGGTTCAGAGCCAGGAACACGTCATTTACCCCCTGGCGGTGCAGTGGTTTGCCGAGGGGCGATTGCGCATGGAATCCGGCCGGGCGTTATTGAATAACGAACCTTTAGGGCCAAATGGGTATCTAATGGACACAACCCAGTCTTAAACAGGACGTACAGGAGCCTTTTATGCCCCTCAAGCACGTATTGCTGCGCACCCTAGCCACCGTCGGCTTGACCGCCCTGCTCGCCGCGAGCGTCAGTGCGGAAATGCCCAAAAGCTTTGAAAACGAGTACTCCACCCGTATTTTCGGCATCAAGGTCACCGTTACCCACAAGCTGACGGACCTCGAAGATGGCGGCCAGCAGCTGCGCTTCGAGGCGGACTCCTGGATCGGCAATATTGAGGAAATCTCCCAGTTTGACTGGGTAGACGGCGTGGTTCAGCCCCGCAAATACTTCTACAAGCGCCGCGGTCTGGGCCGCGACCGGGATGCCGAGCTGACCTTCAACTGGGACAAGGAGCGGGTGATCAATGATGTCCAGGGTAAAAGCTGGGCCATGGATATCCGCAAGCGTGTCCAGGACAAGCTGAGCTACCAGATTCAGCTCCAGAAAGACCTGATCGAGGGCCGAAACAACCTGAAGTACGCCATTGCCGATGGCGGCCAGATGAAGGAATACCGGTTTGAAATTGTCGCCGAAGAGCGACTGGATACCCCCATGGGTGAGGTGGATACCGTCAAAGTCATGCGCAGCCGCGACGATGACGATCGGGTCACCTACGCCTGGCTGGCGCCCAAATGGGACTATTTGCTGGTGCGTCTGGAGCAGCAGGAAGACGGTGATTCACACACGATTGACATCGATAAAGCCCGAGTTAACGGCAAAAACATCGAATCCTTCTGAATCTTCGAACATTTTTGGGCGTCCGGCGGTTGTATTCTGCCGCCACCGTCCCCATCAACGTTTAACGCGTTTTCATTCACCCGCAACCAATAGGTTAATTTATGAGCATTTCCAACAACAGCGTCGTCAGCTTTCACTACACCCTGACCGACAGTGAAGGCAAGCAGCTGGACCAGTCCAATGACGAGCGTGGTCCGCTGGTTTACCTGCACGGCGCTGGCAACATCATCCCCGGCCTGGAAAAGCAGCTGGAAGGCAAGAGCGTGGGTGACAAACTGACCGCCCAGGTACCGGCCGCCGAAGCTTACGGCGAGCGCAGCGACAACCTGATCCAGGAGCTGCCGGCCAACATGTTTACCGGCGTTGAGAAAGTGGAAGTGGGCATGGAGTTTCAGGCCCAGACCGAGCAGGGCACCCAGATCGTACGCGTAGCGGCCGTTGAAGGTGACACCGTCACTATCGATGCCAACCACCCGCTGGCCGGCGTTGACCTGAACTTTGACGTGGAAGTCACCGATGTGCGTGACGCCACCGAAGAAGAGATCTCCCACGGCCACGTGCACGGCCCGGAAGGTCACGAGCACTAAGCGCCCAGCGCTTGCTGCCGGGGTGCACACCGCGCACCCCACGAAAAAGCCCCTGACGCCAGGCGTTCAGGGGCTTTTTGCTGTCTGCAACGGCGTAAATGACGCCGTCACACCACCTTGATATGCCAGGGCTCGAAACGCACCCCGTAGTGGTTGTCCTTGGTGTAGCGGATCTGTACGTAGCCCAGGTCCTGCATCCGCTTGAATTCGTCGGTTTCGGCAAACTTGTCGGTAAAGTTGGAGTACCCCCAGCCCACGCGGCCCACATCGAAGTCACCGATCCCGTGGTAGCTGTGGCCCGGTGGCGCCAGTGAGCGCGAAGCCTTGGACAGGTTGTAATTGGACTCAAGGCACTTGGCCACAAACAGGTGCATCTGCTTGACGTTGCCACGAACCCCGGAAGTCAGGATGACACTGTCCCCGATATCCCGGCGCAGTTTGTCGTAATAGGCCGCCGAATCGCCCCGCAGCAGATAGTGGCCGGAATAAGGAATTTTGATGGTTTCACGCGGTGGAATCTTGGCGGTCAGCTCGGTAGTGACCTTTTCGCCATAGAACCCGTATTTTTTGGCCTCAGTGAAGAACAGCTTCTCGATCATCTGGAATTCGGCCGGGGTGAAGGCCCCCACTTCCGAAAACCGTTTGCCGTACTTGAACAGCTCATCGAAGCTCAGCAGGTTGTAGTTGCCGTGCCCCACCAGGCGCTCGGCCCGCTTCAGGCGCACAAACAGCGAGTGCAGTACCGGCTTTTCGGTTTCGGTCAGGAAGATATCGTCAATGAAATCGCCATTGAAGTTCCGGACCTTTTCCAGCACGCGGGCGTGCGCCTCACCTTCCGCGACCTGGCCCGAATGGTCGGCTGAGTGACTGTGACCACTGCAACAGCTCTCCCGGTCTGCCTGGGCCAGGTTCTGCTCGACCGCCTCCACCAGAGAACTGCTCTGGATCGAGCGCTCTTCGGTCAGGGCATCCAGCGACGGCAGGTCAACCGCATCGGCCACCGTCGCGCGAACCCGGGAGGCCGGAGGGGACACCGGCGCGCCGATCCCCTCTTCGCCGTCAGGAATGGCAAAGGGATCTCCGTCCAGGTCGTAGCCGTCTTCCGCCAACGTCTCACGAGCCTGGCTGCTATTCTCCGCCATTTGCCAGAGGTATGCGTTGCCGGCGGTAAAGCCAACCCCGGATACAAAGCCAACCAGTAGATCTCTGCGTTTCACCGTTCCTCTCTCGAACTTACTGCATTCTTTAATTGACGCGCCGCCAAACGCGGTTGGCGGGTACCGATAGTTCATTCTTGTTGAGCTCGACGCATCGGCGGATCGCCGGGAACACGAATCAGCGCTAAAAACAACCGCCTACGTCACACTCGTGGCCCAACTATAGCGTATTCCCAGCCATTTTTCAGCGGCCGCTTATATCAATTCGGCTGGTTATCACCGTTATCTATAAAGAACGTTCTTAACACAGGATTTGGCGGCCAGGGCCCTGAAAACTTTAGCCTTGCGCCGAGAAGGGCCCGGCTAGATGATCTTTTCATAACCACCGGCGGGCTAACAAAGCCACATCATAAAAACCGCAAAAATCGGGGGCTTTTATACGCTTACGATGTAAGCTCGCTAACCCCTTATACCCAATCATTCAAGCCCCCCAGTTGGCCCCCACGGCGCTGAAATAGCCCCCCAACGCCGCTGCTATACTTCATCTGAGGCCGTCAAGCTGTCAGCCCCGGAGCCAGTGCATCCACACCCAAACCATAGGTGACACGCATGAGACGCCATTTTTACTTGAGTGAGGACCTGGATGACCTTGAGCGCCTGGAGAGCGACCTGGAAGCTCGGGGCATTGCCCGCCCACAGATCCATATCCTGAGCAATAACGACGCTGGTCTGGAGTCCCATCACCTCCATCAGGTGGAATCGTTGTTGCGCAAGGATGTGATTCACTCGGGCAAAATCGGTTTCCTGGTTGGCCTGGTTGCCGCGGCCATTCCCCTGGTCGTCGCCTACATTGTCGGGCTGAGCGAAGGTTACCTGTGGATTCCGGTGATTTTCCTGTCGATCATCCTGCTGGGCTTCTGTACCTGGGAGGGCGGTCTGATCGGCATTCAGAGACCAAACCACCAGTACCTGAAATTTGAGCGCGCCATCAACTCCGGACGGCACCTGCTGATTGTGGATGTGGACCCGGGGCAGGAAAAGCGGCTGATGAAAATCATCGCCGATCACCCCAATGTCGAAGATATGGGTCTGGGCGAGTCGGTGCCGGGCTGGGTGGTCGGTGCCCAGAAACAGTGGCACAAGTTTATCCGCTGGGCGCCCTGACAGGCCGACTCTCTTCCTTCGGCGGTCCACGAAGGGGTCGCCACCGTCGGGCGACCCCCGGCCCCGGCCGGTCTGCCGCCCCAACCGATAACAAAGGCAGCGGAGCACCGCCATGGTTCTGGTAATCGTTCTGGTGTTACTGGTTGCAGGCACCCTGCTGTTTCATTTCGTCAGCCCCTGGTGGTTTACCGCCCTGGCGTCCAACTGGGGCAATATCGACAGCACCGTTGAAATCACCTTCTGGGTGACCGGTTTTGTGTTTATTGCGGTCAACCTGTTCATGGCCTATGCCATATTCCGCCATCGATTCCGCAGGGACCGCAAAGCGCACTACGAACCCGAGAACAAGCCACTGGAGCTGTGGCTGACCGTCATAACCAGCGTCGGCGTGGCAGCCATGCTGGCCCCGGGGCTGTTTGTCTGGGCCAAATTTGTGGACCCTCCCGAGGACGCCGCTCATTTTGAGGTGCTCGGCCAACAGTGGCATTGGACGTTCCGCTTCCCCGGTGAGGACGGCCAGTTGGGCCGCACCCATCCGCACTTCATGAGTGAGCAGAACCCTTTCGGTCTGGATCCGGGCGATCCCGCCGGCCAGGACGATCGGCTGGTGTTCAACAACGAACTGCACCTGCCGGTCAATCAGCCGGTCAAGGCCCTGCTGCGCTCCCGCGATGTGCTGCACAACTTCGGTGTCCCCCAATTCCGCGTCAAAATGGACATGGTGCCGGGTATGGTGAGTTATCTGTGGTTCGAGCCCTCGCGGGACGGGCGCTTCGACATTCTGTGCATGGAGCTGTGTGGCATGGCCCATCACACCATGCGCGGTCAGGTGGTCATCGAGCCACGCGAGGACTTTGACCGCTGGCTGGCCAGCCAGCCGACCTTTGCTGACACTCAGGACGACGATCACGCCGATCCGCAGCGGGGCGCCCAACTGTATGGCGTGTGTGCCAGCTGTCACGGTCCGGAGGGCGGCGGCAACGCGAACATGAACGCGCCACGGCTCAGCCACCTCGACCCCTGGTACCTCGAACGGCAATTGCACTTTTACAAAACCGGCGTGCGCGGCAGTCACGAAGCGGACCGTTTCGGTCAGCAGATGGCCGGCATGATGGCCACACTGCCGGATCGACAGGCAATGAGGGATGTAGCCGCGCATATCGATTCCCTGACCAGCGAGACTCCCGACACCAGCGTGACTGGCGATGCACAGCGGGGCGAGCGCCTGTATCGCAACTGCAGCAGCTGTCACGGCGATCGAGGCGAGGGAAACTACGCCACCAATGCGCCAGCACTGGCCGGTCAACACGACTGGTACTTACGCCGCCAACTCGAGCACTTCAAGCAGGGAGTACGAGGCAGCCACAAGGGCGACTACTACGGCACCCAGATGACATTGATGGCCAGAACCCTGCACGACAAGCAGGCCATTGATGACCTGTTGGCCTACATCAATCAATTGTAAACCGAGCACTGTCTGAGGATCGGGTATGAAATACACCGCTCTGGCCGATCAACCGGTGGCCACCCACGAGCCCACCGGATTTATCAGCAAGTACATCTGGAGTCAGGATCACAAGGTCATTGCCATTCAGTACGCATTGACCGCCGTGTTTGTCGGTCTGGTGGCTCTGACGCTATCGGCCCTGATGCGTTTGCAACTGGGTTTCCCGGACACCTTTGATTTCATCAACCCGAATTCCTACCTGCAGTTTGTCACCATGCACGGGATGATCATGGTGATCTATCTGCTGACGGCGATTTTATTGGGCGGCTTTGGCAATTATCTGATCCCGCTGATGATCGGCGCCCGGGATATGGTCTTTCCCTACCTCAATATGCTCAGCTACTGGACCTACCTGCTGGCAGTCATTGTGCTGATGGCGAGCTTTTTTGTGCCGGAGGGACCCACCGGGGCCGGCTGGACACTCTACCCGCCGCAGACCATTCTCAAAGGCACGCCGGGGTATGAGTGGGGCATCATCTGCATGCTCGCCTCACTGGCCATTTTCATCGTTGCCTTCACCATGGGCGGACTCAATTACGTCACCACCATTCTGCAGGCGCGCGCCGCCGGCATGACCCTGATGCGCATGCCGCTGACCCTGTGGGGCATTTTCATTGCCACCATCATGGGGCTGCTGGCCTTCCCCGCCCTGCTGGTCAGCGCCATCATGATGCTGCTGGACAAGACCGTAGGCACCAGCTTTTTCATGCCCGCCCTGGTATCCCTTGGGGAGTCCCTGGACTACTCCGACGGCAGCCCGCTGCTGTTCCAGCATCTGTTCTGGTTTTTCGGTCACCCGGAAGTGTACATCGTCGCCCTGCCCGCCTTCGGCATCGTGTCCGATATTCTCGCCACTCACGCGCGAAAAAACATTTTCGGTTACCGAATGATGGTGTGGGCCATTGTCATTATCGGACTGCTCAGCTTCGTCGTCTGGGCGCATCATATGTACGTCAGCGGCATGAACCCGACGTTCGGGTTTTTCTTTGCCACCACCACCCTGATCATCGCCGTACCCACCGCGATCAAGGTCTACAACTGGGTGCTGACGCTGTGGCGAGGCAACATCCATCTGACGGTGCCCATGTTGTTCGCCATTGGTTTTATTTTTACCTTCACTCATGGCGGTCTGAGCGGTCTCTTTCTTGGCAATGTGGTGGTGGATCTGCCGCTGTCCGATACGTACTTTGTGGTGGCGCACTTTCATATGGTCATGGGGGTTTCCCCCATCATGGTTCTGTTCGCCGCCATCTATCACTGGTACCCCCTGATCACCGGGCGCATTCTGCATCAGGGGCTGGGCAAACTGCACTTCTGGGTAACCTTTCTCGGTACCTACGCCATTTATCTTCCCATGCACTACCTGGGCTTTCTCGGCGTGCCCCGCCGCTATTACGCCATGGGGGAGACCGGTTTCGTGCCGGACTCCGCCCAGACCCTCAACGCGGGCATTACCGTTTCCGCACTGATCGTCGGTCTGGCCCAGCTTATCTTCATCATCAACCTGTTCTGGAGCCTGAAACGGGGCTCACCGTCCGAGCGCAATCCCTGGCACGCCACCACACTGGAGTGGCAGACCCCCGATATGCCACCCCGGCATGGTAACTGGGGGCCGGAGAGCCCGAAGGTCTACCGCTGGGCTTATGCCTACAGCGTTCCGGACTGCGAGGACGATTACCTTCCCCAGAACCTCCCCCCGGATCAGGTTCGCAAACATCCAACACAGGAGGCGTCGTCATGAAACTCTGGCACGCACTGACGGAAAAATCCTGGCTCGAAGAATCCGTGCCAGCCAACGCTCCGTTTGATTCACCGCAGCGGGAGTTTCAGAGTCGCCGGATCGCGTTGACGTTGTTTCTGGCGATCGCCACGGTACTGTTTTCCCTGTTTGCCGTGACCTTTCTGACCCACTCCCAATACCCCGGTTTTGAAGCCCTGGCCGGGGACGCCTGGCGCCCGCTGAGCAACACGACGCGGCTCTGGGTGAATACGGGGCTGCTGGTGTTCAGCAGTGTGCTGATGCAGGTTTCCCTGAACGCGGCCAGGGCCAGTCAGCCCGGCCTGAGTCTGGCGGCCTTACTCGGCGCCGGCTTTCTCGCACTGCAATTCCTGATTGCCCAGGTGTGGTTATGGCAGATCCTCAGCGACATGGGGTATGGGGTACGCAGCAACCCGGCGAGCAGTTATTTCTTCCTGTTCACCGGCGTTCACGGTATTCATCTGTTGATCGGGCTGGGTGTCCTGTATCGGCCGCTGCGACATATGTGGCGAGCCGAAGCGGCCCGGACCATCATCGACAGTCTGCGCCTGTGCGCGCTCTATTGGCACTATCTGCTCGCGGTCTGGGTGTTGCTGTTCTGGCTTCTGACCCGTTCGGCGGATACCTATCGAGCCCTGGCCATCCTGTGCGGACTGGAGGCCTAGTTCCATGAGCACCGATAAACCCGACACTCCTCTCAACCCCTCTGGCTGGGACAGTCTGGTCGTCGACTGGTCGGCCGACAAGCAGGCCTTCGATATGCCCTGGGGCAAACTGATGATGTGGGTGTTTCTCGTCGGTGACACCTTCATTTTCAGCCTGTTTCTGATCGGCTATATGTCGGTGCGCATGTCAGCCTCGGAGCCCTGGCCCCCGGCCAGCGAAATCTTCGCCATGGAATTGTTTGGCGCCCACCTTCCGCTGTTACTCATCGCCATCATGACGTTCATTCTGATTACCAGCAGCGGCACCATGGCCATGGCGGTGAACTGGGCGTATCGATGCGAGCGGCAGAAGACTTTTATATTCATGTTGCTGACCGCGCTTCTCGGGGCAAGCTTTGTCGGGCTTCAGGCGTTTGAGTGGACCAAGCTGATTGTCGAAGAGGGCATTCGCCCCTGGGGCAACCCGTTTGGCGCCGAGCAGTTCGGCGCGGTGTTTTTCATGATCACCGGCTTTCATGGCCTGCACGTTACCGGCGGCGTCATCTACCTGGCGATTGTGGCATTCAAGGTCCGCCGCGGGGACTACGAAAAAAAAGGCTACGAAATCGTCGAGATCGCAGGCCTTTACTGGCACTTTGTCGACCTGGTCTGGGTGTTTATTTTCGCCTTCTTCTATCTGTGGTGAGGTGAGTTATGAGTCATGTGGAAACCGTCGGCCAACAGCACCCGATCGGCCTTTACCTCAAGGTATGGCTACTGCTCTTTGTCCTGAGCCTGTTCTCCTACCTGGTGGACTATTTTCAATTGCAAGGGACGTTGCGCTGGTCCCTGATTCTGTTGTTCATGATGCTCAAGGCCGGCCTGATCGTGTCAATATTCATGCACTTTGCCTGGGAACGCTTCGCGCTCAAGTTCATCGTCATCGTGCCACTGTTTGCCATCCTGGTTTTCATTGCCCTGATGGCCATCGAAGCGAACTACATCGACTGGAGCCGCCTGACGTTCCTCAGTTTCCAGTGGAGCGGTGGGAGCCCCTGACCATGCGCCGCTGGATCCTGGTCGCCACAGGCCTGCTGTTGATTCTGTCCGGCGCCACGGGCTATCACATCCTGACCCATTATGCCCCGCCGCCAACCTTGCAGGGCGCGTACCTACAGCCCGCCCGAAAACTCGACGCGTTCACTTTGCTGGACCATCATGGTTCGCCCTTCGACCGCTCGGACCTCAAGGGGCAGTGGCACCTGATCTCTTACGGCTATACCCACTGCCCGGATATATGCCCCACCACGCTGGTCCAGGTAGCGGACATGATGGCGTTATTGGAGCAGACGGAAGACTATCAGGACCTGAGAGTATTGTTTTACAGCGTGGATGGGGACCGGGACCGGCCCGAGGTGCTCGCGCAGTATGTGCCCTACTTTCATCCACAGTTCATTGGTCTGACCCGCGCCGAGCAGAGCCGCCGACAGCATAAGAATTTTGAGCAGGGGTTGGGGATAATGGCTCGAGTGGGGCCGGAGGGTGTGGAGCACGGGCTGATGTTGTTTTTACTCAACCCGAGGGCGCAACTGCAGGCGGTATTCAAACCCCAGCGCAACGAGCGCGGTAATTATCAGTTCAGCGTGAGTCAGCTACTGAAAGATTACCGCGCTGTGCGGGACTATTACGCAACCCAGGCCGACGCGATCAGGTCTTGGGCAGAGTGACGCCGCGCTGGCCCTGGTATTTCCCACCCCGGTCCCGATAAGACGTCTCGCACACCTCATCTGACTCGAAGAACAGCATCTGGGCGACGCCTTCGTTCGCATAGATTTTCGCCGGCAGGGGCGTGGTGTTGGAGAACTCGAGGGTCACATGGCCCTCCCACTCGGGCTCGAGTGGAGTCACGTTGACTATTATGCCGCAGCGGGCGTAGGTCGATTTGCCCAGACACACCGTCAGAATGTTGCGCGGAATCCGGAAGTACTCCACGGTCCGGGCCAGGGCAAAGGAATTCGGCGGAATGATACACACATCACTCTTGACGTCGACAAAGCTGTTATCGTCGAAGTTCTTGGGGTCGACTACCGATGAGTAGACATTGGTAAAGATCTTGAACTCGTCGGCACAGCGCACATCGTAGCCATAGCTGGAGGTGCCGTAGGAAATCATCCGCTCGCCGTTTGCGTCATAGCGCACCTGCCCCGGCTCAAAGGGCTCAATCATGCCTTCCTGCTCCGCCATGCGGCGCATCCATTTGTCAGACTTGATACTCATCGGGTTCTCCCACAGAGGGCGATTCAGTTGAAAATGAAGGGAGCGCATCATAGCGGTTTTCACGCCCAAATCCCACCTTTGCAAGGCCCCGTTCGGCCGACGCAACACCCAATGCCCGAAAACACAGCCCTGGCGGGAATATGCGGTGTCCCACTTTACGCCGGGCCATGTCCCTCTTTGATTCACACGCCAAAGTGGGACGACCCACTACCGGCCGGGGCGTAAGTTGACACTGCGGTTTTTTGAGCAGGGCCGCACAACAACCGCGATACCATTTTTATATATAACAAAGGTAAAACGGCATGAGATATAACCATAAGACACCTGTCTCCGACGCCCAACGTCGCGACAACACGCCATCGGTCAAACGCTCCCTGGGGCTATCCGCTGCATTGGCGGGCATTCTGGCCTTTTCGGCCGGCACCGCCCAGGCCCAGCAGTGCCAGAACCTGGTCTGGAGTGACGAGTTCGACGGCTCCCAGTTAGACACCAGCGCCTGGGATATCCAGGAAGGTGACGGCTGCCAGTACGGTATCTGCGGCTGGGGCAACAATGAGCTGCAGTCCTACAGCGCCAACAACCTTGACGTCTCCAACGGCACTCTCAAGATCACCGCCCGCAAGGAACGGGTCAAGGCTCTGAACTATACCTCTGGACGCATTCGTACAGCGAATATGCCGGCCAGCGGCCAGTGGACCAATGGCCGTTTTGAGGCGCGCCTCAAGCTGCCGGAAGGTCAGGGCCTGTGGCCAGCGTTCTGGATGCTGCCCACCGACCCGGACGTGGGCTGGCCGATGAGCGGTGAAATCGATATTCTCGAGTCTACCGGCCAAGCGTCCATGCTCGCCCACGGCACCATTCATTACGGCGAACCCTGGCCCGACAACTCCTTTACCGGCGCCCATATCCTGAGCCAACCGGCAAAGTGGTCCGACGACTTCCATACCTACGCGGTGGAATGGACCCCCTTTGAAATGCGCTGGTACGTCGATGACATCCTCTACTCGACCATCTCCTCCTCTGACCTGGAAGACAGCAGCTGGTGGACCTTTGAAAACTACCAGTATCACTTCCTGCTTAACCTCGCTGTCGGCGGCACCTGGGGCGGCACGCCCGATGACAGCATCTTCCCGGTCACCATGGAGGTGGACTACGTTCGCGTCTATGACCAGGGCCAGCCGGCCATCGACGGACCGCACATTGTGGCGCCGAACGAGCAGGCCACTTACGAGCTGACAGGCGAAATCGGCACCGACAGCACCTATACCTGGAGCGTACCGGCAGGGGCGACCTTATCCGGCCAGGGTACGGCGACCGCACAGGTGGACTACACCGGTGCAACCTCGGGCGACCTGTCCGTTGAGGTCTCCAACAGCTGCGGCACTCACACGCTGAACATTCCGGTATTCATCGAACCGGACCACGGGGTTGAAACCGTACTGGATGACTTCGACGGAAACAGCGCACTGACCTACACCAGCTATACCGGCACGTTTGATACCACCGGCGGTGTTCTGACTTATACCCGCGATGGCGCCAGCCAGTGGGATGTGATTGCTACCACCACCAACGCTCTGCCGGATGTTGCACCCTTCCTGAGCGGCGATAAAGCCTTCGTGATGGACATTAACAACACCGATCCGAGCCTGGTGGGCAAGCAGATCCTGGTTCAGCTGGAAAACACGGCCACCGCCACTCCGGACAATTACCCCACCGGTCGTCACAGCAAGTATGAAGCTTTCGTTGAGCATTCCAACGGCGCCCAGACCCTGCGTTTCCGCCTGGCCGACCGAATCGACGGCGAAACGACCAACACTGATGTCGACTCCGTCATCTTCCTGATTGATCCGGATGCCTTTACGTCCGACACCTATGTGATCGACAACATTGCGATCCTGGGCGTCGGTGGTTCCACCGGTGGTGATGGTGGCAGTGGCGACGAACAGGCCAGCTCTGTTGTGGTCAGCAGCGTCAGCACCGGCACCGAAAGCGCCGGACGCGGTCAGAAGTTTGGCACCGCCACCGTGACCATCGCGGACGATCTGGGCAACCCGGTCAGCGGCGCCACCGTAACCGGTGATTTCTCCGGCACCTGGAGTGAGACCCAGTCCGCTACTACCGACGCCAATGGCGTGGCCAGCTTTATTACCAGCACCACCGCCAGTGGCGGTGTCACGGTCAACTTCTGTGTCAGCGACATCACCGACACAACACTGACCTTCGACAGCGCCAACAGCACCGGCACCTGTCAATAATCCCCGTTAAAGGGTCACACCTACCTGTCCGGTGACTTTAGTCGCCGGACAGGTTTCTCTACCCCCGCTAATCTTCGACAACGGCTATCTCGGGCCCGCCCGAGCCGCCGGACTGCTGCCATAAGGTAGCCCCCAGCGTCCGGGCAATAGCGCGATAACGCTGACTGATCGCCGAGTCCGCGTCATCGGCCACCGTGGGTGTACCGCTGTCAGTGGTTTCCCGAATGGACAGATCCAGAGGCAGCGACCCCAAGAGCCGCGTGTCGTAATCCCGGGCAATGCGCTCACCGCCCCCGGCACCGAAAATGTGTTCTTCGTGACCACAGTTGGAGCAGACATGGACCGCCATGTTCTCCACCACGCCCAACACCGGCACCTTAACCTTGCGGAACATCTCAATGCCTTTCTGGGCATCCAGCAGGGCAATATCCTGAGGAGTGGTGACAATCACCGCACCAGTAACCGGCACTTTCTGAGACAGCGTCAGTTGAATATCCCCGGTGCCCGGCGGCATATCGACAATCAGGTAGTCGACATTGTCCCAACGGGTCTGGGTCAGCAGTTGCTGCAGCGCCCCACTGACCATGGGCCCACGCCAGACCATAGGGGTCTGCTCGGTGACCAGGTAACCCATGGAGATGGACTGAATGCCGTGGGCTTCGATGGGCACCATCATCTGTTTACCGTCAACTTCCACCACCTCGGGCCGGCGCTGGCCCACGCCGAGCATTTTGGGCTGACTGGGGCCGTAGATATCGGCATCGAGAATACCCACCCGGGCGCCTTCGGCGGCCAGAGCCAAGGCGAGATTGACGGCGGTGGTGGATTTGCCCACACCGCCCTTGCCGGAGGCGACGGCGATGATGTTCTTCACCCCGGGGATTTCACCCCCGGTATTGGCGCCGCCCCGGGCGGGAATGGCCCAGTCGATATTGACCGCGACTGAGTCCACGCCGTCAATTGACGACACGGCTTCATTGACTGCCCCCGCCAATTCCTCTGCGACACCCTCGGCGGGGTAGCCCAATGTGAGAGAGATTTCGGCTTCTCCGGCGTCCAGGTGAATTTCGGGGGTCACGCCCAATTCACCCAAAGACAGACCTGTTGTGGGGTCTTTCACGGTTTTTACGGCGTTTTCGATGTTGGTTTGAGTGTTTTCAGACATAAATCCTGGGTTCCATTGAGTGTTGGTGGCCTGCTTGTAGTCCGACCCAGGAGGGGGGAGCCCCATCGGAGACCCGCCGTGAACCCAT
>NZ_DFTP01000005.1:0-173 GCF_002381585.1 Marinimicrobium sp. UBA4209 | reverse complement strand
ACGTCGGACCGACCCGCCCTACGCCGACACATGGCATGTACCAAGATGGAGGCTGCCCGCGGATTACCACCTGCATTGCAAAGTGGCACTGAGGCCGAGACGGGGAAGGGTGTTTGGAAACTCTCGGAGGCAGGGAGCCGACGAGAAGCCTACAGGGATGTATTCACGGCGGG
>NZ_DFTP01000006.1:20222-20345 GCF_002381585.1 Marinimicrobium sp. UBA4209 | reverse complement strand
TCCATGCCTCAGAGAGTCTCCGAACGGTCTACCCCGCCTCCGGCCTCCAAGCTATCGTAAGCCCGTGAGGCACCCACGGTTTCGACAACGTGCAGAGGGACGGTTCAGGGTGTATGGTTCCCA
>NZ_DFTP01000006.1:12773-20082 GCF_002381585.1 Marinimicrobium sp. UBA4209 | reverse complement strand
AGGGACGTATGTACGGCGTGTCTGGGAACCATACACCCTGAACCGGCCCGGTCCCTGAATTTCGGCACCCCACGCTTAAAAAATTTGGAGTTATTTATGTCCGCACGCGACGCACAACCGAAAGCCATTCAGTTGAAAGACTACCGGCCGCCGGAATACCTTATTGACCGCACCGAACTGCACTTCGACCTCGGCGCCGACAAAACCCGCGTCACCAGCACACTGACACTGCGCCGAAACCCCGACGTCACCCCAACCGGCAAAGGCCTGACCCTGCACGGCCAGGAAATCGAACTCGTCTCCGTGGCCGTCGACGGTCGCGCACTCAGCGACAATGACTACCGCCTCGACGACGAAACCCTGACCCTGCTCGACGCCCCCGAACAATTTGAGTTGACCACCGTCGGCGACATCGACCCCAAAAACAACACCTCCCTTGAAGGGCTCTACCGCTCCAAAACCATGTACTGCACTCAGTGCGAAGCCGAAGGCTTCCGCAAGATTACCTGGTACCTGGATCGCCCCGACGTGATGAGCGAATTTTTTACCACCGTGGTGGCCGACGAAAAACAGTTCCCGGTGTTGCTCTCCAACGGCAATCTGATCGAGCAGGGCAGTGCAGACAAAGGCCGCCACTTTGCCACCTGGCACGATCCACACAAAAAGCCGGCCTACCTGTTTGCGCTGGTGGCGGGTAACCTCGAGCACATCGAAGACACCTTTACCACGATGTCCGGTCGCGAAGTGACGCTGAAGATTTTTGTCGAAGCAAAAGACCTCGACAAATGCGGCCACGCCATGACGTCCCTTAAGAACGCCATGCGTTGGGACGAAGAGCAGTACGGACGGGAATACGATCTGGATATTTTCATGATCGTTGCCGTAGACGATTTCAACATGGGCGCTATGGAGAATAAAGGCCTCAATATCTTCAACACCGCCTGCGTATTGGCCAAACCGGAAACCACCACCGACGCCGGTTTTCAGCGCGTTGAAGGCGTCGTCGCCCACGAGTATTTTCACAACTGGTCCGGCAACCGCGTCACCTGCCGGGACTGGTTTCAGTTGAGTCTGAAAGAAGGCTTTACTGTCTATCGGGATGCGACTTTCTCAGCGGACATGGGTTCGCCCACGGTCAAACGGGTGGAAGATGTGTCCATGCTGCGCACCCTGCAATTCGCCGAGGACGCCGGGCCCATGGCGCACCCGGTGCGGCCGGATTCCTACATCGAAATTTCCAACTTCTACACCCTGACCATTTACGAGAAGGGCAACGAAGTGGTGCGCATGCTGGCCAACCTGTTGGGGCCGGAGCTGTTCCGCAAAGGCACGGATCTGTACTTCGAGCGCCATGATGGCCAGGCGGTTACTACCGAGGATTTTGTGGCGGCGATGGAAGCCGTATCCGGTCGCGACCTGACCCAGTTCAAACGCTGGTACGATCAGGCGGGCACACCCAAGCTGACTGTGACCGACCGTTGGGATGAAGACGCCGGGGAATACCACCTGACCATTGCCCAGAGTTGCCCGCCCACGCCCGGGCAGCCGGAGAAGCAGCCCTTTCACATTCCGGTGGCCATGGGGTTGTTGGGCAGTGCCGGTTCACTGCCGCTCAAAATCAAGGGGCAGGCTCCCAACCCGGAGACCGACGACAACACCCACACCGTGTTGGAACTGACGGAAGCCGAGCACACCTTTGTGTTCGAGGAACTGCCGGAGAAACCGGTGCCGTCCCTGCTGCGCGGTTTTTCCGCACCGGTGAAGTTGCATTATGACTATTCCCGCGATGACCTGATGCGCCTGATGAGTGGCGACAGCGACGGTTTCTGCCGCTGGGATGCCAGTCAGCAATTGGCCATTGAGGTGATCGAGGACGTGATGATCGCCTATCAGAAGGGCGAAGACCTGAGTGGTATCACCATCGATGAGCGCTTGATCGAGGCCAACCGCCTGTTGTTGCAGGATGATTCACTGGATAAAGCCATGGTGGCCTTGATGCTCAGCCTGCCCTCCGAGGCTTACCTGGGTGAACAACGGGACGAGATTCAGGTGGAGGCCATTCACCACAGCCGGGCCGCGGTCAAACGCGCGCTGGCCGAGGCGCTCAAACCCGAGCTGACCCAGATTTACCGCACCTACGATCACGGCAAACCTTACCGGCCCACGGCGGATGATATTGCCGAACGCAGTCTGAAAAATGCTGCGCTCAGCTATCTGATGACCCTGAACGAACCGGAGATGATCGAGGCCTGCGAGCAACAGTACCGCCAGGCGAACAATATGACCGACGCGATCGCCGCGGTTGGCGAGCTGGTCAATAGTCTGGCATCGGGTGCTGAAACGGTTCGGGAACAGGTATTGGAGGACTTTTACCGAACCTGGAAGGACGAGCCGTTGGTGGTGGATCAATGGTTGCGGGTACAGGCGACCAGCAGTCGGCCCAATACGCTGGATGTGGTACGTAAACTGGAACAGCATCCGGCGTTCGAGCCGAACAACCCAAACAAGATCCGGGCGCTGGTGGGGGCGTTTACCAACGCCAACCCGATCAACTTCCACCGTGCCGACGGGGCAGGGTATCGCTTTCTGGGGGATCAGATTCTGCGCCTGAACAGCGTCAATCCGCAGATCGCCGCACGGTTGGTGACGCCCTTTACCCGCTGGAAGCGGTATCCGAAGGCGCTGCAGGAATTGATGCACGCCGAGTTGGAGCGCATCAAGGCCGAACCGAAGTTGTCCAAGGATGTGTACGAGGTGGTGAGTAAGAGTTTGGTGTGATGGTGGTGCGGCAAACGGCGGATGCGCGCTCCGAGCTTATCCGCCCTACGGATCGCATGGCAGTTCCCGTAATAATGGTGGGTGCGCCCCAAAAGATACCACGGAGGTTTTTTGCGCAACACCGGTGAATGTATCCAAACGGATACCACCGCAGGTCGCGTAGGGCGGATAAGGCCGAAGGCCGCATCCGCCGTTACCCAAATATCAGCCGTCACCTGACGCTATTACAGCTCCCAAGACTCCAACTGCAACACCCCCGGCTGCGCCACCAGACACCACCCCCGCTCGTGCCAATCCCCCAACACAATCCGCTCCCCCGGCTGGCCATTCAGGTCCAGCGGATGGCGGGCCGGCCGATGGGTGTGGCCATGAATCAAAAGGTCTGTCCGCTCCTTGCGCATGGCTTTTTCCACCTCTCGAGGGGTCACATCCATGATGTCCTGCGCTTTGTTGCTGTTCATGCTCTGGCTTTGCGAGCGCATATGGGCCGCCAGCTCTCGGCGCTTGTCCAGAGGTAAGGAGAGCACCTCTGCCTGCCATTGTGGCGAGCGCACCCGGCGGCGGAACGCCATATACTCAGCATCCCGGGTACACAGGCTGTCGCCGTGCATCAGCAAGGCGGGGCGCCCGTACAGATTGATGACGCTCGGGTCTGGCAACAACTCCGCACCGCAGGCGCGGGCGAATTCGTTGCCAATCAGAAAGTCCCGGTTACCGTGCATCAGGTAGATGCGCGTTCCGGACTCGGTCAGCGCGCTCAGTGCCTGAGCAACCGCCGTCGACAGCTCGCTTCTGTCGTCGTCGCCAATCCAGGCATCAAAAAAATCACCGAGAATATAAAGCGCCTCCACGCCCTGGGCCCGGTCCCGCAGGAAGCGGAAAAAGCCTTCGGTAACGGTGGGTTGGCGCTCATTCAAATGCAGATCGGAAATAAACAACCGCGTCATGGGGAGAACTTACTCGCTGACGGTCGCTTTCTCGATCAAAACCGGTTCAACCGGAACGTCCTGATGCCCGGCCTTGCTACCAGTCGGTACCGCCTTGATCTTGTTCACCACATCCATGCCTTCCACAACCTTACCAAACACGCAGTAGCCCCAGCCCTGCATGGACTTGTCGCGGTGATTCAGGAAAGTGTTGTCCTGTACGTTAATGAAGAACTGGGAGGAGGCACTGTGCGGGTCGTTAGTGCGCGCCATGGCGACACTGCCCACAGCATTGCCCAGGCCGTTGTCGGCTTCGTTCTCAATCGGCGCGCGCGTGGCCTTTTGCTGCATGTCGGGCGTCATGCCGCCGCCCTGAATCATGAAGTTGCTGATCACGCGGTGAAAGATGGTGCCATCGAAAAATCCGTCCTGCGCGTACTGGGCAAAGTTGGCCGCGGTTTTGGGCGCTTTTTCGTGGTTCAGTTCAATGGTGATATCGCCGTGCGAAGTGTGCAGAGTGACCTTGGACGCGGTGCTCATAATGGAACCCTTATGTTAGGACTAAAAGCCGGCATCTTACCACAAGGTCGCGCGCGCAGAGGGAGCAATGCGAAGATGATCCCCGTTCAACCATGGTAAACTCCATCCCTGAAATGCCATCCAATAACCACAGGAACCCATCACCCCGTGACCCCAGGCCGCTTTATTACCGTGGAAGGCACCGAAGGTGTCGGCAAGAGCACTAACCTCAACTTCATCCAACAGTGGCTGGAGGGGCAGGGCCATCGTGTGCTGGTCACCCGTGAACCGGGTGGCACGCCCCTGGCGGAAGAGTTACGCAGCCTGCTGCTGGCCCCCCGTGACGAGACCGTCGACCCAATGGCGGAATTGCTGATGGTGTTCGCGGCCCGGGCCCAACACCTGGAACAGGTGATCAAGCCGGCGCTGGCGGCCGGCACCTGGGTACTGTGCGATCGCTTCACGGACTCGACCTACGCCTATCAGGGCGGCGGTCGGGGCTTTGATCAGAGTGTCATCGCCCAGTTGGAAACCCTGGTGCAGGGCGAGCTGCGCCCGGACCTGACGGTCATTCTGGATATTGATGTTGAGAAAGGCCTGGCGCGCGCCAGTCAGCGCAGTGTGCCGGATCGGTTTGAGGGAGAAGCGGTGGCGTTTTTCGAGCGGGTGAGGGCGGTGTACCACGAATTGGCCGCCCGAGCACCGAACCGCTACGCGGTGGTCGATGCCGGACAACCCCTAGAGCAGGTCCAGCAGGCCATCAAACAGGTCTTAATCAGCCTGTAGGTCACAGGATCGTCGGATTACGCTTCGCTAATCCGNNTTAGCGAAGCGTAATCCGACACATCAACTGCCTATTTTAGAACCGCAGGCCCAACTGCATGGAAGCACCGGCGGTATTGCCATCACCGGTAAAGCCGGCAATATCCACATTCACCACGTTGAAGGGCGAGAAGCCGATACCCACCGATACGGTATCTTCCACGTTATCTTCCAGATCACGCTGGAAGCCCACCCGCAACTGTGCCCAATCAAAGGCATTCAGCTCGGCGCCAGCGCGGACGAACTGAGTCTCCTGTCCGGTGGCGAAGTTGGGGCTGGTATTCAGGTCAGCAGCCACCTCGGCAGTAAACCAGCTACCCTCGTAACCGACAGCGGTAGTGGCACGCGGCTTAATTTCCAGCGTGTCGCCGGGCACAATGGTCTCGTACTCATTGCTGATCAGGTTTGATACCGTCAGGGCGTAGCGCATGTCACCGCACAGGTAGGTGGCACCGAGATCGATGTTCACATCATCGGTTTCCACGGTGTACTCATCACCGTCGAAATCGTCTTCCTCAAAATCGTCCACGGTAGCGGAGTACACAAAGGTCATCACGTGCATCCACTTGGGCGTGGCACCCAGCAGCAGGCGGGAATCCTCACCGGTCTGCAGGCTCTTGGCCATCGCCAGGCCAACTTCGGAAACGGCCGCACCCCGTCCTACACCATAAGACTGCAGTCCTGCTGGATCAAAGTTGGTTTCGCCAACCGCGTCGCGGATATATTGGTAGTCTTCTTCGTTGACTACTGTCTGAACAGCGGCCTCAATGCGGGTCTTGCCGACCACGGAGAGTGACAGAAGATCATTGGGCAGGGCCAGAACAAAGCTGCCACCGGCACCAATATTGGCGGTCTTGTCCGCGATATTCTCCAGGCGACGAATGGCTTCTTCGGCTTCTTCTTCGATCAGCTGACTCGCTTCCTGCTCCGATGCCAGCGGGTCATTGGGGTCAAAACCACCAATTTCGTCGAAATAGTCGTAGGCGGTTTTCTCTTCCAGCTCATCCAGGTAATCTGCCAGATCCTCCAGGCCATCGATCAGGTCGTCTTCATCTTCACCCAACACACCGCCGTTGAAAACCAGACCAAAATCGTCCTGCTCATCAAATTTGGCACCCAGGCTGGGGTTGTACACCACGCCGTCGGCGTAACCACCGGTGGCGTAACCCGCGCCGGACATGCCGGTCAGGCGACCGTTATAGTAATCACCGGCAACAGCGGCACCAGAAGCGGCCATCAAGGCCATGCTGAGAAGCGTTTTTTTCATTTTAAAAACCTGTGAAGGGAGAACTGGGTGAAACGTAAAAAAATGTTAGTGATTAAATTGTGGCCCATTATATAAGCAGGTGCAATAACCCATTTGGGTGTTATTAGAAAATGGTCTTGATTTTGCCTTGGGGAGAAGCTTTGGCAATAACACCGGCTAAAAAACCGGCGGTGACTCACAGTGCACGGGTGAACCGGTCTGCGGATGGGTAAATTCAATCGTGGTGGCGTGCAGCAGCAGGCGGTCCGACGCGGCAAGGTATGCCGGCGTGGCGTAAAGATTATCCCCCAGAATGGGATGCCCCAGTGCCTGCATATGCACCCGAAGCTGATGCGACCGTCCCGTGACCGGCTCCAGCGCCACCCGCGTGGCATCCGCGTTACGCTGCAGAACCCGATAGCGAGTCAACGCCGCCTTACCGTCAGTATAGTCAACTTTCTGTCGGGGTCGATTCGGCCAATCACAGATCAACGGCAAATCCACCTCACCCGCCTCATCCGCCATGACCCCGCCAACCACCGCCGTATAACACTTATGCACCAAACGCTGCTCAAACTGCCGCGCCAAATGCTTCTGCGCCTCATACCCCAACGGAATCAACACCAACCCCGACGTCGCCTGATCCAGCCGATGCACAATCCGGGCATTGGGGTAGGGCACCAACAACCGGTTGATCAGACAATCCTGCTTCTCCGGCCCACGCCCCGGCACCGTCAACAACCCAGCGGGTTTATTGACCACCAACAGCGTATCATCGGCATAGACAATCTCAGGAAGCACAACCGTCCCCAGTTCAAAAAGTCGGCATTGTACCCCGTTGGTGGCATGACAGTAGATCCATGTATCGGGTCAGCCCCCATTGGTCGGCGGGNNCGGGTGCGCGCTTCGCGCTTACCACGCCCTACGCGCTGCATTAGAAAATGGCACTGAGGTCCGTGGAGGGGAAGCCCTTTCAAGACCGTAAGCGGCGGGAATCCGCGCGTCGAGCCCCCAGGGA
>NZ_DFTP01000006.1:11371-12702 GCF_002381585.1 Marinimicrobium sp. UBA4209 | reverse complement strand
ACGGCGTGTCTTGAAAGGGCTTCCCCTCCATGGGCCGGACGTGATGGAGCAACCGCTGGGCAACCACCAACCCGAACGCGTACAATACCGCCAAACTTCAACCGAAACCGACGCCCCATGTCCGAACACTTCCCGGCCCTGCCATACCCCTGGCAAAAAGAACCCTGGCAACGCCTCAACCGCCAAATCAGCGAAGGCCAACTGCCCCACGCCCTCATGTTCGCTGGCCCCCCAGGCATCGGCAAAGCCCACCTGGCCACCGCACTCGCCCAGCGGCTCCTGTGCCAGACACCCCAGCAAGACACCGCCTGCGGCAAATGCCACAGCTGCGGCCTGCTCAAAGCCCAGACCCACCCCGACCTCACCGTTCTGCAACCGGAAGAGCCGGGCAAAGCCATCAAAATCGACGTCATCCGCGAACTCACCCAGACCCTGGGCACCACCGCCCAACAGGGCGGCTACAAAGTCGTCATCCTCGAGCCGGCCGAAGCCATGAACGCCAACTCCGCCAACGCCCTGCTCAAAACCCTGGAAGAGCCTGCTGACGACACCGTGCTGATCCTCATCAGCCATACCCCCAGCGCCGTGCTGCCCACCATCCGCAGCCGCTGCCAACTGCGCAGCTTCGCCATCCCGCCCCAGGCCCAGGTCCTGAACTGGCTCAACCCCCTGGTCTCCGGCAGCGGCTTCGAACCCGAAGCCCTGCTCGAACTGGGCCGAGGCGCACCCCTGCACGCCCTGGCCCTACTCGAAGGCGACGCCCTGGAACAACGCCGCCAGCGCGAAAAAGACTTCATCAGACTCTGCGACCAGCAGCTCACCGCAATCCAACTTGCTGACCAATGGCAAAAAGGCGACGTCGGCGAAGCCATCGAATGGCTCCTGATATGGCTCTACGACCTGGCCCGCTGGCAGGCCGGCGCCGACGTATCCACCTTCAAACCGCTGCCGGATCACCTCCAACACCAATTCCAGCGCATCCCACCCGCGCTCCTGCACCGGTACCTGGAAAAGCTCCTGACCGTCAAAAGCCAGTGGCTCAGCGGCGCCAACCCCAACAAACAGCTACTATTGGAAGAGTTGTTGCTCGATTGGGGTGTCGTGATGCGGCAGGCGATGAAGGCGGCGTAGAGTTTGGGTTACGGCGGATGGGTCACGATCGGTTACGGCGGATGCGCTTCGCTTATCCGCCCTACACGACCTGCCGTAGTATGCGTAGGGCGGATAAGCGCGAAGCGCGCATCCGCCGTAACCAACCCCAACCAGCGCGACGTATGGCACTGAGGGCTGCGGAGGGGGTGAACCTTTCCAAGACCGTAAGCGGAGGGACT
>NZ_DFTP01000006.1:8882-11330 GCF_002381585.1 Marinimicrobium sp. UBA4209 | reverse complement strand
GGATGTGGGAAGTGTCCCGAAGCGCCGGGAGCGCGAAGGGGCCCGGGTTTACGGCGTGTCTTGGAAAGGTTCACCTCCTTCGCGGCCCGGGCTTTATTCTGGACACCCGGACCCGAATCCATTACTGTTTCACCAAAATCCAACACCGGAGCAGAGTATGCACGCACTTGGCGGTGCCCGAAACGGGATACTTTCTCTCACCATCAAAGACAAAGCCGTGCTCTACGCGGCCTACATGCCCTTCGTCAAAAACGGCGGCCTGTTCATCCCCACCGGCAAAAGCTACAAACTGGGCGATGAAGTCTTCATGCTCCTCAACCTCATGGACGAACCCGAAAAAATCCCCGTCGCAGGCAAAGTCGTCTGGGTCACCCCAAAAGGCGCCCAAGGCAACCGCGCCGCCGGCATAGGTGTCCAATTCAGCGACCAGGACAACACCGCCGTTAACAAAATCGAAACCTACCTTGCCGGCTCCCTCGAGTCCGAGCGGCCGACGCATACCATGTAGTTTGAATGTGGCACTGAGGTCCGTGGAGGGAAATGCCTTTCAAGACCGTAAGCGGCGGGACTCCGCGCGTCGAGCCCCCAGGGATGGGTTTACGGCGTGTCTTGAAAGGCATTTCCCTCCACGGACCGGACGCAACCAAAATCGCTTTAATTAACCGGCACGACATACCCACCCCTGGTATGCGACAATTCCCGCCCGATCGCCCATTCACCCGAACTCACGACCGACTGCAATGCTGACCGACTCCCACTGCCACCTCGACCGCATCGACCTCAAACCCTACAACGGCGACCTCAACGCCGCCCTCGACGCCGCCCGCGAGCGGGGCATCCGGCAATTCCTGTGCATCGGCGTCAGCCTCGAAAACCGCGAAACCGTCGTCGACATCGCCCGCCAATACCCCGACGTCTACGCCTCCGTCGGCGTCCACCCCTGCGACGTCGAATCCGGCACCGCCACCGTCGAACAGCTGGTAGAGTGGGGCGGGGCACCCGAAGTCATCGGCCTGGGCGAAACCGGGCTCGACTACCACTATGCCGAGCAGACCAAAGAACTCCAACAGGAAAGCTTCGCCCTGCACCTCAAAGCCGGTGCCCAGGCAGGACTGCCCATCATCGTCCACACCCGCGAAGCCCGGGAAGACACCCTGGCCCTGATCCGCGAACACGGCAGCACCGAACACGCCGGCGTCCTCCACTGCTTCACCGAAACCTGGGACATGGCCAGCCAGGCCCTCGACCTCGGCTACTACATATCCCTATCCGGCATCGTCACCTTCAACAGCGCCAAAGCCCTGCGCGAAGTGGCCAAACAGATCCCCCTCGACCGCCTGTTGGTCGAAACCGACTCCCCATACCTGGCGCCCGTCCCGCACCGGGGAAAATCCAACGAGCCCCAATACGTACGCGAAGTGGCAGAGTTTGTCGCCGATCTTCGGGGAATACCCGTAGAACAGCTCGCGGAGCAGACCACCGAGAATTTCCATCGGTTGTTTCCGAAATCCCGGGATTAGGCAACGGCGGATGCGACCGATGTGTGGCACTGAGGTCCGGCAAGGGGACACCCTTTAAAGACCGTAAGCGGCGGGATTCCGCGCGTCGAGCCCCCAGGGATGGGTTCACGGCGTGTCTTTAAAGGGTGTCCCCTTGCCGGACCGGGCGTGACTGCCAATCAAAGTCCGAGGCTCGAACAATGCGGCACGGCATGCGTGCCCTACGTTATAATGCCGCCACAAAAACCAACCGGAGACATCTGATGCCCCGCACCCAACAACTGATGATCATGCTCGACCTGCAAGACAGCATGAACACCAAAGTCCACCCGGAATGGCGCTCCCAGCAATTTGAGTTCTACCGCGCGATCTGGATCGAATGCGCGGAGCTGCTCGAACACTACGGCTGGAAATGGTGGAAAAAACAGACCCCAGACACCGAACAGGTCGCCCTCGAACTGATCGACATCTGGCACTTCGGCCTCAGCATCCTCCTGCAGAACAGCGACGACCTAGACGCACTGGCCGCCGACATCGACCAACAGCTCAACGTCACTACCGACGAACCCGACTTCCGCCTCGACCTGGAAGCCTTCGCCGGCGCCACCCTGGCCGACCGCCAGTTCCACATCGGCAAATTCGGCCGTCTGATGGCGGGTGTCGATATGAGCTTTGAAGACCTCTATCGGGGCTATGTCGGTAAAAACGTCCTCAACTTCTTCCGCCAGGACCACGGGTATAAGGATGGCAGCTACCGCAAGCACTGGCAGGATGGTCGGGAAGACAATGAGCACCTGGTGGAAGTGGTGCGGGAACTGGATGCGGGGAGTCCCAGCTTCAAAGATGACCTCTATCAGGCACTGTCTGCGCGGTATCAGTAGTGGGAGCGGCGGATGCGCTTCGCTTATCCGCCCTACGGCCTAGCGCAGCGGTATAAACCTGCGTAGGG
>NZ_DFTP01000006.1:6817-8778 GCF_002381585.1 Marinimicrobium sp. UBA4209 | reverse complement strand
GTAGGGCGGATAAGCCGAAGGCGCATCCGCCGTTACCAAACCCCGCCGCATCCACCGCATCCAAACCCACACATAGAAATACCCACCCAACCCCGTTATCATACGCCCCAACGAAATCCACTCTCTTTATGAAAGGGACCTTACCCGCATGAAAGTTACCGTATTTGGCACCGGCTACGTCGGTCTGGTGCAAGGCGCCATCCTCTCCGAAGTCGGCCATGACGTGGTCTGCGTTGATGTAGACGCCAAAAAGGTCGAGCGCCTTAAAAACGGTGAAATCCCGATTTACGAACCCGGCCTGGAGCCGCTGGTGACTGAAAACTACGCCGCTGGCCGCCTGCATTTCACCACCGACGCGGCCGAGGCCGTCAAACACGGTGACCTGCAATTCATCGCCGTGGGTACTCCGCCGGACGAGGACGGCTCCGCCGACCTCAAATACGTGCTGGCCGTGGCCGAGACCATTGCCACCCACATGGAAAAGCGCCAGGTCATTATCGACAAGTCCACCGTGCCCGTGGGCACCGCCGACAAGGTAAAAGCCAAAGTCGCGGAAACCCTGGAAAAGCGCGGCCGCACCGACCTCGAGTTCGCCGTGGTGTCCAACCCCGAATTCCTGAAAGAAGGCTCTGCGGTGGCCGACTGCATGAAGCCGGACCGTATTATCATCGGCACCGATGACGACTACGCCGAGGAAATCATGCGCGAGCTGTACGCGCCGTTCAACCGCAACCATGACAAGGTCATGATCATGGACGTGCGCAGTGCTGAGCTGACCAAATACGCCGCCAACTGCATGCTAGCCACCAAAATCAGCTTTATCAACGAAATTGCCAACCTGGCCGAATTGCTGGGTGCGGATATCGAAGCCGTGCGGCAGGGCATCGGCAGCGACCCGCGCATCGGCTACCAGTTTATCTACCCCGGCGTGGGCTACGGCGGCTCCTGCTTCCCGAAAGACGTCCAGGCCCTGATTCGCACCGCGGACGACATCAACTTTGACGCCAAAGTACTCAAGTCGGTAGAAGCGCGTAACAACGAACAGAAAACCACCCTGTTCCAGAAAATCAACAAACACTACGGCGGCGACCTGAAGGGCAAAACCTTCGCCGTCTGGGGCCTGTCGTTCAAGCCCAACACCGACGACATGCGCGAAGCCCCGGCCCGGGTGCTGATGGAAGCCCTCTGGGCCGCCGGCGCGACGGTGCAGGCTTATGATCCGGAAGCGATGGAAGAAACCCAGCGTATCTACGGCACCCGTGACGACCTGAGCCTGTGCGGCACCAAAGAAAGCACCCTCAAGGGCGCCGACGCCCTGGTGATAGTCACCGAATGGCAGGCCTTCCGCGCCCCGGATTTCGATCTGATCAAACAGCAACTGGCCCAGCCGTTGGTGTTCGACGGTCGTAACCTGTTTGATCCGAAGCGGATGGTCAAAAAAGGGTTTACGTACTACTCCGTGGGCCGGCCATCGTAAAGTCCGGCAACGGCGGATGCGGTTTATACCGCTGCGCTCGGCCCCTACGGAAACCGTGGCAGTAATGGCCGGCAACGGCGGACGCGGTTTATACCGCTGCGCTCGGCCCCTACGCAAACCACGCCAATAACGACCGGCAACGGCGGATGCGCCTTCGGCTTATCCGCCCTACGCAAACCACGGCATAATGGCCGGCAACGGCGGATGGCACGGAAGCTCGCGTAGGGCGGATAAGCGCGAAGCGCGCATCCGCCGTAACCCAACCCGACGCATCCGCCGAAACCAAATTCTGCGGATTCGCCAAACGATTGCCAACAACCCGGCGCGCAGAACGTGCCCGATGAAGATGTTATGACCCAACCCCAATGGTACCTGGTGCAATGCAAACCGCGGCATGCGTTTCGGGCCGAGGAGCACCTCGCCAACCAGGGCTTTGACTGCTTTCTTCCTTCGCACCGGGTCAAACGCAAACACCGCGACAAAT
>NZ_DFTP01000006.1:6292-6655 GCF_002381585.1 Marinimicrobium sp. UBA4209 | reverse complement strand
CGAGCCGTTATTCCCGCACTACCTGTTCATTCGTCTGGACGACGAGAGCAACTGGGGTGTCATCCGCTCCACGCGCGGCGTCGCCCAGGTGGTGACCTTCAATGGCGTGCCCAAACCGGTACCCGACGATATCATCGAAGGCCTCCGGCAACACTGCGCGCTGCTTAATGGCGCCGAGCCAGAACCCTTGTTCAAGGCAGGGGACCGGGTGGTGATCACCAAGGGCGCCTTCCGCGAACTGGAAGCGGTGGTGCATGCCACCAAAGGCGAGGAGCGGGTGGTCCTGCTACTCAACCTCCTCAACCAACCCCAGCACATCGAAGTCCCCACCCACTCCCTAAGTAGGTCGGATTAGCGCACAGC
>NZ_DFTP01000006.1:0-6243 GCF_002381585.1 Marinimicrobium sp. UBA4209 | reverse complement strand
GTAGGTCGGATTAGCGCACAGCGCGTAATCCGACAGTTACCCCCTTAGCACGAACGTCGGATTACGCGCTGCGCGCTAATCCGACCTACCCAAGAGCAGAGGGTGTCGTGCGCGGCGGCGGATGGTACTATGACAGCCTGAACCAATAACAACCGCACGGACGTTACTATGCTGATTACCACCTACGCATTCTGGCTATTGCTGGGCATCGCCTTGCTGCTCTCCGAGCTGTTTATCCCCGGACTGATCGCCGCCTTCTTCGGCATTGGCGCGCTACTGGTAGGCGTGCTCACGCTACTGGGCATCATCGACACCCTGGCCGCCCAACTGGCCGTCTTTACCGTGTTCAGCCTCGTGGCCCTGTTCGCTCTGCGCAAACACTTCCACCGCTGGCTACGCGGCACCGAAGCCGACCCCTCCGCCAAAGATATGGACGACGCTGGCGTCATCGGCTCCAGAGTCAAAGTCCTGACCGACTTCACCGACGGCACCGGCAGCGTGCAGCTCAACGGCGCCAAATGGGACGCCGAATCTCCCGACTCCCTGAAAATGGGTGACTCCGCGTGGGTCAGCGAACACAAAGGCATTATTTTGGTAGTCAGCGCCACCAAACCTTAAGGTCGATACGATACAGGTTTTTTATGCCACTGAGGCCCTGCAAGGAGGGAACCCTTTCAAGACCGTAAGCGGAGGGACTCCGCGCGTCGAGCCCCCATGGATGGGTTTACGGCGTGTCTTGAAAGGGTTCCCTCCTTGCAGGGCCGGACGCGATGTAAACAATCCAACTCAATATAAACACACAATTCATAATCAAACCCCGGAGAACCACCAATGGAACTTGATATCCCCACAATCATCATGCTGGCCATCGTCGCGCTGGTCATCATCACCCTCGTCAAAACCGTACGCATCGTCCCACAGCGATCCGCCTTCATCGTCGAGCGCCTCGGCAAATACGCCAAAACCCTCGAAGCCGGCTTCCACATCCTGATTCCTTTCATTGACAAAGTGTCCTACCAGCACACACTGAAAGAAGAAGCCATCGACGTCCCCAGCCAGGCCTGTGTGACCAAAGACAACATCCAGGTGGTCGTCAATGGCGTCATCTACCTGCAAGTCATCGACCCGAAACTCGCCAGCTATGGTATCAGCGACTACCGCTACGCCGGCATCCAGCTGGCGCAAACCACCCTGCGTTCAGTGGTGGGTAAAATCGATCTGGATAAAACCTTTGAAGAGCGGGAATCGATCAACGTCCAGGTAGTGCAGGCGCTGGACGAAGCGGCCAAACCCTGGGGCGTGAAAGTCATGCGCTACGAAATTGCCGACATCGAACTGCCCGCCACCATTCTAGATGCGCTGGAAAAACAGATGCGGGCCGAACGTGAACGTCGCGCCACCGTCGCCGAATCCGAAGGCGAGCGTCAGGCAAAAATCAACGTATCCGAAGGGCAGAAGCAGGAAACCATCAACCTGTCCGAAGCCGAAAAGCTGCGTCAGATCAACGAAGCCGAAGGTAAAGCGCGGGAAATCGAAATGATCGCCACCGCCACCGCCGAAGGTATTCGCCGCGTCGCGGAAGCCATCAACCTGGAAGGCGGCAAGGATGCGGTGAACTTGCGTGTAGCGGAACAGTACGTACGTGAGTTTGGCAAGTTGGCGAAAGAAAACAACACCATGATCCTCCCCGCCGAATTCGCCGACATCGGCGGCGCCGTCGCCGCCATAACCCGTACATTGGAGTCCGCCAAAAAATAACGGATGCCGTGGACAGAGGTTTGCGTAGGGGCCGAGCGCAGCGGTATGACCCGCATCCGCCGTTACCGTGCGTGACGTGTATTTACGGCGGATGCGCTTCGCTTATCCGCCCTACGCGGACAACGCCGTACGCCGCCCGTCCAACACAACTACGCCAAATACCCCCGATCCGCCATAAACTGAATCACCCGCTCGGCGGCCTCATCGGCGGAAATATCCGTGGTATTCAACACACACTCCGGATTCACCGGCGGTTCATAAGGCGAGTCGATCCCGGTAAAGTTCTTCAACTCACCCTTGCGCGCCTTGCGATACAAGCCTTTCACATCCCGCTGCTCAGCCACTTCCAGAGGCGTATCCACATACACCTCCACAAACTCATTGGCTTCCAACAGGTTGCGAGCCATATCCCGCTCCGAGCGGAAGGGCGAAATAAACGCGGTAATCACAATCAGCCCCGCGTCCACCATCAGCTTGGCCACTTCTGCAATCCGGCGGATGTTCTCCACCCGGTCTGCATCGGTAAAGCCCAGGTCCTTGTTAAGACCGTGACGCACGTTATCGCCGTCCAGAAGGTAGGTGTGATGCCCCCGCGCATACAGCTTCTTTTCCACCAGGTTGGCAATGGTGGATTTGCCCGCGCCGGACAAACCGGTCAGCCAAAGAACGCAAGGCTTCTGGTTCTTCAGCTGCTGGCGCGCCTGCTTGTTCACATCCACGTGCTGAACGGTAATGTTCTGGCTGCGGCGCAGCGAGAAGTGGATCATGCCCGCGCCCATGGTGTTGTAAGTCAGGCGATCAATCAGAATAAAACCACCGGTATCGTGGTTATCTTTATAGGCATCAAAGGCGATGTCCTGGTCCAGATTGATGGTGCACACCCCGATGCCGTTCAGCGCCAGGTTTTTGGCCGCCGTGTGCTCCAGAGTGTTCACATTTACCTGATACTTGATGTCGGTGATAGTGGCCGACACGGTTTTGGTGCCGATCTTCATCAGGTAGGTGCGGCCCGGCAGCATCGGGTCGTCATTCATCCAGACGATGGTCACCTCGAACTGATTGGCGACGGAGGCGGGGGTGTCAGACGCACAGAGCAGGTCACCCCGCGAAATATCGATCTCGTCGGTCAGGGTCAGGGTCACGGACTGCCCAGCGACGGCTTTGTCCAGATCACCGTCGAGCGTGTAAATGCGCTCCACGTAACTTTCTCGACCGGAGGGCAGGGTGCGTATTTTATCGCCCGGGTGAATGACCCCGCTGGCGAGCTGCCCGGAGAAGCCCCGAAAATCCAGATTGGGTCGGTTCACCCACTGCACCGCCATGCGGAAGGGCGATTCCTGCATCAGCTCATCATCCACCTCGACCGTTTCGAGGTAACCCATCAGGGTCGTACCCCGATACCAGGGCATGCGCTCACTGCGCTCAATGATATTGTCGCCCCGGAGCGCGGACATCGGAATAAAGGTGATGTTCTCCAGACCGATCTGCTTGGCGAACTCACGATATTCTTCAACGATGCGATTAAACGTTTTTTCCGAATAATCCATCAGGTCCATCTTGTTGATTGCCACCACCACATGGCGAATGCCGATCAGTGCGGCGAGATAACTGTGGCGCTTGGTCTGGGTCAGAATGCCCTTGCGGGCATCGACCATCAGAATCGCCGCATCGGCGGTGGAGGCGCCGGTCACCATATTGCGGGTGTACTGCTCATGCCCCGGGGTGTCGGCAACAATGAACTTGCGACGGTCGGTGGAGAAAAACCGGTAGGCCACATCGATGGTAATGCCTTGCTCGCGTTCGGCGGCCAGTCCATCCACCAGCAGCGCGAAATCCATCTCCTCACCTTGGGTGCCCCAACGGGCCGAATCCGCTTCCACGGCGGCGAGCTGGTCTTCAAACAGCATCTTGGACTCGAACAGCAAGCGCCCAATGAGGGTGCTCTTGCCATCGTCTACGCTACCGCAGGTAATAAAGCGCAACAGGCTCTTGTGCTCGTGCTGCTCCAGGTATTCGTTAATGTCTTCCGCGATCAAACTCGATTGGTGGCTCATAATCTTGTCCTGTGAATCTCTTTTGGCATCGGCGGATGCGGGCTGCGCCCTTATCCGCCCTACGCAAATTTGGGTGCTGAGGTCCGGGAAGGGAAACCCCTTTCAAGACCGTAAGCGGCGGGAGTCCGCGAGGCGAGCCCCCAGGGATGGGTTTACGGCGTGTCTTGAAAGGGGTTTCCCTTCCCGGACCGGACGTGATGACACACCACTCTCGCCAAAACCCAACCCAAATATTGCTCAAAAATACCCTTCCTGCTTCTTCTTCTCCATCGACGCGGAAGAATCATGGTCAATCATCCGCCCCTGGCGCTCCGAAGTGCGGGTCAACAACATCTCCTGAATAATATCCGGCAGAGTATCCGCCTCGGACTCAACCGCGCCGGTCAACGGATAACAACCCAGCGTCCGGAAACGCACCTTCTTCATCATCGGCACCTCGCCGGGATTCAACGGCATACGGTCATCATCCACCATGATCAGCGTACCGTCGCGCTCCACCACTGGGCGCTCGGCGGAGTAATACAAAGGCACAATCGGAATCTGCTCCAGATGGATGTACTGCCAGATATCCAGCTCCGTCCAGTTCGACAGCGGGAACACACGAATGGACTCTTTCGGGTGTTTTTTCGCGTTGTACAGCTTCCAGATCTCCGGGCGCTGGTTCTTCGGATCCCACCGATGGTTGGCGGTACGGAAGGAAAAAATCCGCTCCTTCGCACGGGACTTCTCCTCATCCCGGCGCGCGCCCCCAAAGGCCGCATCGAACCCGTACTTGGTCAACGCCTGCTTGAGCGCCTCGGTTTTCATGATGTCAGTATGAATGGCCGAGCCATGCGTAAAGGGATTGATGCCTTGGGCACGGCCCTCCTCGTTGACGTGGACAATCAGCTTCATGCCGGTTTCCTTCGCCATGCGCGCGCGGAACTTATACATCTCCTGAAACTTCCAGGTGGTATCCACGTGCAACAAAGGGAAGGGCGGAACGGACGGGGCGAAGGCCTTCATCGCCAGGTGCAGCATTACGGCACTGTCTTTACCGATGGAGTACAGCATCACCGGATTCTCCGTTTCCGCGACCACTTCGCGCATAATCTGAATGCTCTCGGCTTCCAGCCGCTGAAGGTGTGTGAGTGCCATAGGATTCCTCTTCTGTGGTTTGCGCAATGCCGAGGGGTCGGCATCGGGTTGTGATTGTTTGGTCTTTGGGTGTGACGGGTTGGGACTATTCAATGGTGGATGACGGCCTTCGGCCTTATGCCACCCTACGGTTGGGGAGGGCGTCTGGGGATCGGTTGGCCAGTGGGGTATCGTCAAAAGCTGAATCGGTTTGTCGCCGGCCAACCAAGGTCGCAGCAGCTCATGCCGGCTTAAATCCACCGACTGAAACACCAGAACCGCCTCGTCGCCCAGGGTTTGTTCCAGGCGTTCAAGAAACGCGGCGATATCGTCCGCACGAGGCGGGGTAGGGAAGGCCGACCACAATAACTGGCCTCGACCGTCCCGGGCAAAGAGCTGATAGCCGCGCAGCGGCTCACCCTCATACTCACCATTGATAGAGCGAACACCCCCGGTAAGCACCTTCCGTCGCCCAGGCTCCACCCCACGTTCGGCAAGCAGCTGATCCGGCACCCCGCGGGAAGGTCCGTCAGCGACGCTCAACCCCCACCGCTCCATATACCGCCCGGCACTCCGCCCAGTAACCTCAATCCCCCGAGTCTCCAGAAACCCGCTCACAGCCCGAAGACTCCAAAGCTCACCCTCAAAGCTCGGCGCGGCTGGTGTAGGGCGGATAAGCACAGAGTGCGCATCCGCCGTTGTCACACCCTCTGCATCTGCCGCTCGCAATTGGGTTGCACTCGTCGTCGCGTATTCACGGGTATTAGACGCTTCGCGCCCCCGACGCCCCCGAGCCTTAGTCTCCACCGCCGCCCAACCTCCGGCCACAAACCGCTTGTAAGCGTCCGTAATAGTCGGTCGAGTTAACCCCGTTAACTCACTGATTTCCTTATAGGTTTTCTGCTCAATCCGCAGCCGCACCGCCTGCTTACGCAGCCGGTTCAAGTCATCCGCAGAGAGCTTTTTACCACCCATAACCCATCCATCAGTGATCAGAAAACACCCAGATTACCCAACAAACAACTCAATGTAAAACATTTAATGTCGCAGTCTCACGCCCGGCTTCCCGTAGTCCAGTAGGTCGGCTTAGGCCAAAGGCCGTAAGCCGACAGTGTGCCTCGGCGGTGTTGTGTCTGCTTACGGCCTGCGGCCTAAGCCGACCTACGGTACTCTTCAGTCGGTATGGTCACGGCGGATGCGCCTGCGGCTCCGAGGCGTTGGACCGATCCGCCCTACGACAGGCTTTGGTTGTTGCGTTGATTTGGGTAACGGCGGATGCGGGCTTCGCCCTCCGAGGCGTCGGACCGATCCGCCC
>NZ_DFTP01000007.1:67132-67900 GCF_002381585.1 Marinimicrobium sp. UBA4209 | reverse complement strand
CGGTAGACGGCGCTCAGATTGGTGTTGATCACATCAAACCACTCCTCGTCGTTCATCCGCATCAGCAGATTATCCTTGGTGATACCGGCATTGTTCACCAGAATCGCGGGCAGACCGTGCCGCGCCTTCATGTCCGCCAGCACCGATGCGACCGACTCGGCATCGGTCACATTGAGCACCATACCTTCGCCGGTGACGCCCTGGGACGCCAGACGCTCAGTAATCCGGTCGGCACCGGCCTGGCTGGTCGCGGTACCCACCACCACAGCGCCCGCAGCGCCCAGTTGCTCGGCGACAGCGGCGCCAATGCCCCGACTGGCACCGGTAACCAGCGCTACCTTACCCTCAAGATTGTTCATGGGTGTTATTCCCCTTTGGTCTGTTGCAGTACCGCCTGGAGGTCTTCAGGCGATTCAATGGAAAACGTGTTCAGCGATTTATCGATACGCTTATTGAGGCCCGAGAGCACTTTGCCCGGCCCACACTCAACCGTGCTGGAAACGCCACTGTTGGCCAGAGCGCGGACACAGTCGACCCATAGCACGGGGCTGTAGATCTGCTCGATCATCAGGCGCTTGATCGCCTCCGGATCCGTTTCACTTTTGGCGTGCACATTATGAATCACAGGAATCGTCGGCGCACGGAACTCGGTCTCAGCAATTTTGGGGGCCAGACCGTCCGCGGCCGGCTGCATGAGACTGGTGTGGAATGGGGCGCTGACCGGCAGAGCCAGGGCACGTTTGGCGCCCGCCGTTTTACAGAGGGCCA
>NZ_DFTP01000007.1:46321-67057 GCF_002381585.1 Marinimicrobium sp. UBA4209 | reverse complement strand
CCCGCCGTTTTACAGAGGGCCATGGCGCGATCGACGGCGGCCGAGGCCCCGGCGATGACCACCTGCCCCGGCGAATTGAAGTTGACCGGCGCCACGACTTCTCCTTCAGCGCCCTGTTCACACGCCTTGATAATGGCGTCGTCTTCGAGCCCGATAATGGCGGCCATACCGCCCTGCCCCGCGGGCACCGCTTCCTGCATCAGCTTGCCGCGCTGCTGAACCAGAGCAATGGCATCGGCAAAGCTGACCACATCCGCCGCCACCAGCGCTGACCACTCACCGAGACTGTGACCCGCCAGCAGTGCGGGTACCGCGCCGTTCTGGGACTTCCAGACGCGCCATACGGCGGTACTGGCTGCCAGCAACATCGGCTGGGTGCGCTCGGTGAGGTTGAGCTGCTCCTGGGGCCCCTTCTGAACCAACTCCCACAGGTCATAACCAAGCACATCGGACGCTTCGGCAAATGTATCCGTCACTACGCCGTATTCCGAGGCCAGATCCGCCAGCATACCCACCTTTTGCGAACCCTGGCCGGGGAAAACAAAGGCCAATGATTGTTCGGACATAAACTCCACCTCTTATGATGTTGTTTCCAGAGCCACGAAGCGCACCCGTCGGTCAGGACTCCGCGAGCTCGGTTTCAATATGTTCAGTTACCCGCCGGCGCACCTGCTCTATGGCCACATTCAGGGCTCCGGCAAAGGCCCCCTCATCAGCGCCACCGTGACTTTTGATCACCGGCCGCCTGAGCCCCAGGAAAATGGCCCCGTTGTAGGCGCCCGGGTCCAGCTCGGTGCGCCAACGGCGAAGCAGGGGCATCAACAGGGGAACCGCCAGGCGATAACGCCAGCGCGATCGGATGCCCGAGCGCAGCTTCTCGCCAATCAGCTTCGCCACACCTTCGCTGGCCTTGAGCGCGACGTTTCCGGCAAAGCCATCGCAGACCACCACATCGGCCCGCCCGGTGTAGATGTCATCCCCTTCAATGTAGCCGATATAGTGCAGGCGGCGGTCATCGGCCATCAGCCGACTGGCGGCCTGCACCACCTCAGGGCCCTTGCCGGACTCGACACCGACATTCAGCAGGGCCACTTCGGCATCCCGGCCCAGCTCCCGCGTCGCCAAGACCGCGCCCATCAGGGCAAACTGGTGCAGCTGCTCCGCCGTCGCCTGAAGGTTGGCACCGAGGTCAAGCATCCAGGTTCGCCCACGGGACACTGGCATCGCCTTGCAGATGGCGGGTCGCTCAATGCCCGGCAGGCTTTTCAGAAGGTAGCGGCCCATCGCCATCAATGCCCCGGTATTGCCGGCACTGACGCAGGCATCGGCCTGACCGGTGCGCACCAGATCCAACGCCCGCCACATGGAGGTTTCACGCCCGTGACGAAGCGCCGCGCGCGGATCATCATCCATCGCCACCCAGGATGGGGCATGATGCACGGAGACAGAGGACGGGAGAGTCGCGGGCAGCAAGCGCTCCAGAACGGAACGTTCACCCACTAGGATAAAGCGAACCCCGGAAGCGGCCGAGGTTGCCAATCGGAGCACCGCCAAGATAGCAGTGCGGGGACCTAAGTCCCCGCTCATAGCGTCTACCGCTATACGAATCATTTCCGGATGGCTGAGTAGTCAGCGACTCCGAAATTACTCGTCGTTGCCGGTGTCGACCACTTTACGACCGCGGTAAAAACCGTCGGCAGACACGTGGTGACGCAGGTGTTTTTCACCGGTCGTCGGGTCTACTGACAGCGCTTTTCCGGTCAGCGCGTCGTGAGAGCGACGCATGCCACGCTTGGAACGGGTCTTACGGTTTTGTTGTACGGCCATGATGATCTCCTGTTGACAATACCACTGAAGCCGGGGCGCCTCACGATTTCGGCGAGCCCTTGAGTTGCTTCAGAACTTGAAACGGGTTTTTTGTCGGCTCCGGCTCCACCGGCTCGCCACTGCTGAGCAATTGCTCATCAATGCACAGCGCCTCGTGATAAGCCACCGACGGCAAACTTAACAATAGCTCTTCTTCTACCATTGTGTAGAAGTCCGTGTTTCCATCCTCCGGCAATATCCAGGGATCCAGGGCGCGAGGCAGCTGTCGGGCTTCCTCTTCCGTGCGCACCAGTGCCAGCTCAATCTGCGCGTCCACCGCAACGGTCACCGGACCGAGGCAGCGTTGGCAGGTAAACACCAGATCAGCGGCGGCCGAACCTTCAACCACCAGCTTACCGGCCTCACTGATCCCGAAGGTCAGATCCACGCGAGCCTGCGCCCCTTCCTCCAACAGCAGATCCTGAATCCGGGTCAGTTGATCCACCGGCACATAGCCACTGATCCGGACGCCCTGTTGCGCGAATTTGCGCGGGTCGCCCTGACGCGGCAGAGGCTTGTCGAAGGGGGCTGAAAACATAAGCGCGCAATAATAGGGATAAGCGCCGCCTGTGTCAAAGAAAAAAGTGGCCAAAGGCCGCAACGACGGGGGTTTCCGTTAAAATGTTGACCGATTATCACTGTTTTTCGGAGATTGACCCATGCCAGAGCTATTATTGGCCTCCCGCTCGCCCTATCGACGCCAGCTACTCGAGCGGCTGAATCTGACCTTCACCTGCACCGCTCCCGAGGTTGATGAAACCCCCGCCCCAGGTGAAACACCAGAGGCCCTGGCCCGGCGACTGGCCCACATGAAGGCCCGCGCCCTGGCACCCACCGAAGCTCACGACCTGTTAATCATTGGCTCGGACCAGGTGGCCACCCTGGATGGCGAACAGTGCCTCGGTAAACCGGGCGATCACCAGAGGGCCGTTGAACAACTGCGCGCGGCCAGCGGGAAGGTGGTCACCTTTTACACCGGCCTTTGTATTTACGATGCCCGCACCGGTACCGATGAAACCCGGTGCGAGAGCGTCCGAGCGCACTTTCGCCCCCTGACGGACACACAGATTGAGCAGTATCTGCGGCAGGAAACGCCCTACGACTGCGCCGGCGCTTTCAAAGTGGAGGGGCTGGGCATTTGCCTGTTCGAGCGCCTGGAGGGCGATGATCCGAATGCACTGATCGGTCTGCCGCTGATCCAGTTGACCGAAATGCTGCAAAAGGCCGGTCTCGACCCCCTGCTCATGCCAACGGCGTCCCGTTAGCTTACAACCGATCCCACCGGAGCAGCTCATCAAACTGATCCAGGCACAGGGCGGGCTCATAGGGATGCAGCCGATCAATGGTATGGGCACCGTAACTGACGGCAATGCGATCCATGCCCGCTCGACGTCCCATTTCCATGTCGTATTCGGTATCCCCCACCATGACCGCGCTGGACGGCTCGGCCCGAAACGCCTCCAGCAATTGATGAAGCATCAGCGGATGCGGCTTCGAGGCGGTCTCATCGGCGCAGCGGGTGCCGTGAAAAAAACCATCAAGCCCCATGACCTTCAACACCCGATCCAGCCCCACCCGGCTTTTGCCGGTCGCCACGGCCATCTGATGCCCATCGTCACGCAACCGGGTCAGCGTTTCCATTACCCCGGGGAACAGCTCGGAGGGCTGCGCCTGATCGGCACGCAGATAGTTCGACCGATACCGATCGCGCAGCAGGCCATGCCCTTTGTCATCCTGATCCGGGAACAATAAATGAAGCGCCTCGGGCAAACCTAGCCCGATGATGTTCTGCACGGCAGCAGCTTCCGGGATCGGCCAACCGAGATCCTCGGCCGACTGTTGCATGGCCCGGGTAATCAGGCCTGTGGAATCGCTCAAAGTGCCATCCCAGTCAAAAATCAACAACAACGCTTATACCTCTTGATAACGTCCATCAAACACCAATAGCCTCATTCGTATTGGCGTCACTCTTGGGGCGTTTGCGCCAGAACGGTCTGCAGATCATCCGGCAGCGGTGCAACCACGCGCGTCATGGCCGACTGGTCCGGGAGGTAAAAACCCAGCTCCGCGGCATGCAGGAACAGGCGCTTTACGCCCCTCGCCCGCCAACGCCTATTGGCTTCATCATCGCCGTACTTCTCATCCCCAACCAGACTGTGGCCGGCGGACTGGGCATGAACCCGAATCTGGTGAGTCCGCCCCGTAATCAAATGTGCCTCGACCAGGGTCGCCCCCTCAAAGCGCCGCAGAACCCGAAACCGGGTCAGGCTCGGCTTGCCCTCCGGATGCACCTTGACGATCCGGTCGCCGTTGATTTCCAGGCGCATCAGGGGCGCATCGACTTTGGTTTTACGCTCAGACCAGCGCCCCAGCACCAGCGCCTGATAGATTTTGGTAACGCCGCTGGCGCTCTTGTCTCTGAGCGCCGCCTGCATATGGCGGAGCATACTGCGCTTTTTAGCCACCATAATGCAGCCGGACGTATCCCGATCCAGCCGGTGGATCAATTCCAGAAAGCGGGCCTCCGGCCTCATCTGCCGCAGCACCTCAATCAACCCCAGACTGACACCGCTCCCACCGTGAACGGCGAGACCCGGCGGCTTATTGAGCACCAACAGTCCCTCGTTCTCGAACAGGATGGCGCTATCAAGCTGACGAACCAGTTGATCGCTGGGCTTGGGTGCGGGCGCACTCTGGGTCACCCGCACCGGGGGCACGCGCACCTGATCCCCAGAGACCAGACGATAATCGGGCTTGACCCGACCTTTATTCACCCGCACTTCGCCCTTGCGCAAAATGTTGTACACCCGGGACTTGGGCACCCCTTTGAGGCGAGCCATCAGGAAGTTGTCGATTCGCTGACCGGCCTGGTCAGCATCAATCGTCAGCCACTGGACCTGAGTGGGTGGCGTCTGGGGCGGCGGGGCCGACCGGGAGGAAGAGGAGGGTTTAGTCATGGCGCGCATGATAGCGCAAACCGGGCCGGGTCGCGACGGGATACTCCCTGACGCCAGGCTCGGGCCCGAAAACAAAGGCAGATTGAAGCTTTTTGCAATTACTGTTATATTCCGGGCTGCTGGGACAGGCAGGTTTCCGGACAGGTAAGCGTAAATCAGGCCTGTTGCGAGGAAATACCGCTGACAGCAACAGGGCCACTTCGGGCCAGGCGAGATGGTTTACCTCCCCCCGATGTTGGCCAGTGAACTGACAAAACCGGTGCTACCGCAACGACGCCCGAAAGGCCTGCGGGGCACCCCATGACCATCGCGCCAACCGCGTGATAGCCATAGTTGATACTGTACGTGTTTTTGTAGAACTCTGATTTCTACGCATTGCCGGCCAGGTGATTTTCCGGCGTCACAGCGAACACAGGGTCCAGACCAAGATGGTTTCTGGCGGACCTGAGAGATACCACGTGACGATTCGGCACCCGAACACAACACCGGCACTGCCAGATTCCACGCGGAACCCCCCGTTGAGCCCAGCTCCACCCGGGGAACCGCCTGAAGCCGAAACGAGAAAACTAGAGTTTCATGGAGCAGGATTGCATGACGATCAAGGCAACCGACAGCCCCCTCCGCCGACCGGCTCTTTGCCGGGCGGAGCCTGTGGCTGGCCGTCTGCCTCTGCCCCCAACCCCGACAGGCTCTACCCTGGAGCCCGGTCGGCCCTAAGGTTGTAAAACACAACAGCGTTAACCTTGGTTATTCCGCCGGCCTGGCGCCCCGGACGACTATATTAGGTAACGCATGAAAAGAATGCTCATTAATGCAACTCAACCCGAAGAGTTGCGCGTAGCGCTGGTCGACGGCCAATGGCTGTACGACCTGGACATCGAAAATCGCAATCGAGAGCAGAAAAAAGCCAACATCTACAAAGGCAAAATAACCCGGGTTGAACCCAGCCTGGAAGCCGCCTTTGTTGACTACGGTGCCGAGCGCCACGGCTTTCTCCCCCTGAAAGAAATCTCCCGCGAGTACTTCAGCAAAGCCCCCAACGATGTTGAGGGCCGCATCAAGATCAAGGAAGTGGTCAAAGAAGGTACCGAAGTGATCGTGCAGGTCGACAAAGAGGAACGCGGCAACAAAGGCGCCGCGCTCACCACTTTTGTCAGCCTGGCGGGTCGCTACCTGGTCCTGATGCCCAACAACCCCCGCGCCGGTGGCATTTCCCGCCGCATCGAAGGGGAAGACCGGGCGCAGCTCAAAGATGCCCTGAGCGGCGTCGAAATCCCCTCCGGGATGGGAATCATCATTCGCACCGCCGGCGTTGGCCGCAGCGCGGAAGAGCTTCAATGGGACCTGAACTACCTTCTGCAACTGTGGGAATCGATCGACAAGGCCGCCAAAAGCGCCCCGGCACCGAACTTCCTGTTTCAGGAAAGTAACGTCATCATCCGCGCCATTCGCGACTACCTTCGCCAGGACGTCGGCGAAGTGATCGTGGATAACAAGGAAGCCTTCGATCTGGCCAACGGTTTCATCCAACAGGTGATGCCCAACTTCGGCAGCAAGGTCAAGCTGTACAACGACGACATTCCGCTGTTCAACCGTTACCAGATTGAAAGCCAGATCGAGACCGCGTTTCAGCGCGAAGTCAAACTGCCTTCCGGCGGCTCCATCGTCATTGATGTGACCGAGGCATTGGTGTCCATCGACATCAACTCCTCGCGCGCCACCAAAGGCGGCGACATCGAAGAGACCGCCCTGCAGACCAACCTGGAAGCCGCTGACGAGATCGCCCGGCAATTGCGTTTGCGGGACATGGGCGGCCTGATTGTGATCGACTTTATCGACATGCAGCCTGCCCGCAATCAACGGGAAGTGGAAAACCGCATGCGCGACGCGTTGAACATGGACCGGGCCCGCGTTCAGGTAGGCCGCATTTCACGCTTTGGCCTGCTCGAAATGTCGCGCCAGCGCCTGCGCCCTTCCCTGGGCGAAGTGCACTCGAAAGTCTGCCCCCGCTGTAACGGTCAGGGCACCATTCGCAGCACCCGCTCTCTGGCCCTGTCGATCCTGCGTCTGGTGGAAGAAGAAGCACAGAAAGAGCGCAGCGCCGAGATCCGCGCGATTGCGCCGGTTTCTGTGGCCACCTATCTGCTCAACGAAAAACGCAAAACCATTTCCAACATCGAGCAGCGCAACAGCACCCGCGTGGTCGTCGTGCCGAACGCCGACATGATGACGCCACACTTCGAAGTTCAGCGTCTGCGCGATGACGACGAGGGCACGCTGGAGACCAGCTACAAAATTGTCGCCACCGCCGACGAACACAGCGAAGAGGAAGTGGAAACCAGCAGCAAGCCGGCCCCCCTGCCCCAGCCCGCTGTGCAACCGGCCGCGCCCACAGAAGCGGCACCCACGCCCGTGGCACCCAAAGAGCCCAGCCTGTGGGAGCGTTTTGTCGCCCTGCTGGTAGGCCTGTTCAAGGGTGATGAAGAGGACAAGAAGTCATCGTCGTCGAAAGGTCGTGGCCATCAACGCAGCCGGCACAGTCGCGGCGGCAACCAGAATCGACGTCGCGAGGGTGGCAACCGCAACCGCCGCGGTGGTCGTCGTGATGAACGCGGCAACCAGCGCGATGGCGACAGTCGCCCTGAAAAGCGTCAGGACAAAGCCTCGGACAACAGTCAGGACAAAGGGCAAGACAAAGGGCAGGACAAAAACGCCGAAGGCAACAGCGGTCGCCGTTCCCGTGGGGGCAGAAACCGTCGCGGTGGCGCCGGCAACAAGCCGGAAAACCGCGGTGATAACAGTCAGCCGAAAGACGCCTCACCGCAGAAAGCCGAGGCCGCCGAGGTCAATGAGCCGGCACAAGAGCAGGCCACCAATGAGCAGCAGGAAAACCGGCCGCCCAAGCGCCCGGCGGGACGTCGCACCCGTTCCGGCCCCCGTCGCCGTAACCGCCGCGAACTGCCCGAGGAGGTGATCGAGAAGGCCAATGAAATCCAGGCCGCCAATCAGGACACCACCGACAACGTGAAGGCCGAGCGAAGCAACCGGGCTAACCGTGACCAGAAGGCAGGCTCCGAGGCCCGCAGTGACAATGCGACCGACGACAAACCCGCCAAGGCGGACACGTCGGCTCGTCGCACTGACACAGGACCAGTGACGGCTCAGGCAGACACAGACCAGAGTGAAGAGCGCGAAGCGCGGCGCACTCGCGGCAACACTGAGGCCCGCAACACCGCGACCACTGAGGAGCCTCAATCTCCGAAGGACGCCGACGCTGAAGCCACCATCAAGCCAACGGCTACGGCGGAACTTCGGGAAGAGGCGCCCCGTCGCGTCAGCCAGCGTCAAGTGGGCGAGCCTCGCCCAACCCAGGACGCCGCTGCCCCGAAAGTCGACACGGCAGAAAGTAGCACCACAAAAAGCGATACCAAAGCGGCGCAGAACGCAACGGATACTGAGGCACCCCAGGGCCGCTCGGTAACCGACACGGGCTCGGCTGAAACCGACGCCGAGGTCTCTGCCAAAGCGGTCCAGCCGGCCACTCCAGAGCCGGTCGCTGAGCCCGCCAATACCGCCACCCCGGCGGAGCCCGCAGCGCCCGAGGAAAATGTGCTAGCCGAGGACGAGGCAAGCAAAGAAAGCGTCACCGCCGACACTCAGGAGCCGACAACCGCTGAGGCGCCGGCAGCCACTGCAGAGCCCGCAGAGGCTCCGGACGCGCCGGCAGAGGAGACGCAGGAAGTCAGCGCACCGACTCCGGAGCCCGCACCCCGCTCGTCGGCGCGGGCGACCAATGATCCGCGTCTGGCTCCCCAGCCCAAGGTACCGACGGAGATCGTGACCGAGCATCGTCAACGCTCCGCAGCCCAGGCGCTGGATACCCGGCAACCGCCCGCGGTAAGCCACAACCCACGGCCTCTGGCGCGCCCGGCAAATGACCCGCGCAACCGGCAGGCTCCCGAGGTTGAGTCAAGCGCCAGCGAGTAAACCTCGTAACGGCAAGTACAAAGGGCGCTCTCTTCGGGGAGCGCCCTTTTTTTGGCTCTTCAATCACTACTAAGTCTTCGAAATCCTTGAGTTTTTTTCCGCCCTCCCCTTGCCCCACAGAAAAAGCTCTGTATAATTTGCCCCTCTTCGGAAGGGTGGCAGAGCGGTTGAATGCAGCGGTCTTGAAAACCGCCGTAGGTTAATAGCCTACCCAGGGTTCGAATCCCTGCCCTTCCGCCATACAAAAACCCCGCCAGCAATGGTGGGGTTTTTTTTATGGCAGAAGGGACGGGTGAGAACCCTCCGTTCGACTAACAAATATTTACACCACCCCCCCTAGAACTCCCCCCAACCCGCCCCCATCTAATGCAACAAGCTTGGCAAGTTTCCGCCGGTTCCAGTATGATCTATGTCAGGCAATATTTGTCATCAATGGAGAAAAGCAATGCGAGAGCTCTACACCCAGAATGCCCGTGCTGATATCGGCAGCAGCATTGAGGTCAACAAGGTTTTGCGCAACACCTATATGTTGCTGGCACTGACCCTGGCCTTCAGTGCCGTGACCGCGGGTATCGCCATGGCCATCAATATGTCTCACGGCATGGGGCTGATCATGAGCGTCATTGCCATCGTATTGGTCTGGTTCGTACTGCCCAAAACCGCCAACTCCTCGGCCGGTCTGGGCGTCGTGTTTGCGTTCACCGGTCTGATTGGCGCCAGCCTCGGCCCCATCGTGAATCATTACCTGGCCATGTCCAATGGCGGCTCCATCGTTTTGCAGGCCCTGGGCGGCACTGCGGTCATTTTCCTCGGGCTGTCCGGCTACACCCTGACCACTCGCAAGGACTTCAGCTTCCTGCGCGGTTTTGTTGCGGTCGGCCTGATGGTGATGATCGCCTGTATGCTGTTGCTGATCGGCGCCTCCCTGTTCGGTTTTGATGTATCTGCCCTGAGCTTGGCCTTCTCTGCCGGTATTGTGTTGCTGATGTCGGCACTGATTCTGTTCCAGACCAGCGCCATTATTCATGGCGGTGAGACCAACTACATCATGGCGACCACATCACTGTACCTGTCAATCATCAACCTCTTTACCAGCCTGCTGCACCTGCTCGGTGCCAGCAACGAGTAAAGCGGGACGCACCACCATGAAAAAAGCCCCGTAGATCGGGGCTTTTTTTGTTTCAGGAACCAGCGCTGATGAAATTCTCACTCGCCGTATACGCCGCACCCTTCAACTCAGAGGCCAGCCAGAGCGCCCTGAACTTCGCGCAGGCACTCCTGCGCCAGGGCCACGACATCTATCGCGTTTTTTTCTATCAGGAGGGAGTGGCAACAGGTAATCGGCTCGCCACTCCCGCTCAGGATGAACAGAACCTGGTGGAGGAATGGCGAACCCTGGCCCGCGAGAACGCCATCGATGTGGTCGTCTGCATCGCCGCGGCGTTGCGTCGAGGCATTCTCAATCAGGAAGAGGCTGACCGCTACGAGCACGATGTTGCCAACCTTGCACCGGAGTTCAGTTTAAGCGGTCTGGGGCAGTGGGTGGACGCAGCGGTTCATGCCGACCGGGTCGTCACGTTTGGTGCCTGATGGAAAGGAGATGGAAATGAGTTGCCGCTTATTGTTTGTGATGCGCCACGCCCCCTACGGTAGCAGCACCGCCCGGGAGGCCCTGGATGCGCTCCTGGCGACCGCGGTATTCGGCCAGGACGTCGGCGTCCTGTTCATGAATGACGGGGTTTTTCAATTGGTACGGGATCAGTCTCCCGACACCCTCCCCCAGAAAAATCTGGCGTCAAGCCTGCAGGCATTACCGATCTACGACGTCGAACGATTGTATGTACACACCCCCTCACTGACCGAACGGGGTCTGGTAATGTCCGATCTGGTCATGGACAACCTTATCGAGCTGGACAACCGTGCGGTAGGCCGCCTGTTTTCCGAGCAGGACCAACTCCTCAGCTTTTAAGGTCGTTCTTCATGAGCACACTCCATACCGTCAATAAATCCCCATTTGAACACCGGACCCTTCGCGCCTGCCTTGATGTCTGCCAACCCGGGGACGCGGTGCTTCTGATTGAAGATGGTGTCTACGGCGCCCTGCCCGCCCCACCGGAAGCGAGTGCACTGAACGACTTGCACGAACGTCAGATTGAGGTGTACGCGCTGGAAGCGGACCTTAAGGCTCGCGGCCTGATGGAACGGATCGCGAACGGAGTGTCGATCTCGGACTATGAGAAATTCGTGGCGCTATCCGTCGCGCACAACACAATCCAGAGCTGGTACTGACATGTCACTGACAGTGGACGGTAAGACGTTGAGCACAGACAAGGAAGGCTATCTGAAAGACTTGGGGGACTGGAGCCCGGCGGTCGCCGAGGCGCTGGCCAGTCGCGAAAACATTACTCTGACAGCAGAGCACTGGGAAGTGATTGAACTGCTGCGTGAATTCTACCGCGAGTTCGAACTATCCCCCGCCATGCGCCCGCTGGTCAAGCGGGTGGGGCAAAAACTCGGCACGGAAAAAGGGCGCAGCATTTACCTGATGAAACTGTTTCCGCCCAGTCCGGCCAAGATTGCCAGTAAAATCGCCGGGCTGCCCCGCCCCGACAATTGTCTGTAGCCTGAACGAAGTTTACAGACCGAGGGGCTCGGTGTTTTTGCGCGCGAAGTACTCTCGGGTCAGACCTACCACAACACTGGATAGCGCCAGTAACGCAATCAGATTAGGAATGGCCATCAGGCCATTGAGAATATCCGCAAGAATCCAGACCACACCCAGGCTCATATTGGCGCCGACCGGAATCGCCAGCACCCACAGCACCCGAAACGGCTTAACCACACGCTCACCCATCAAGTACTGGGCACAGCGTTCACCGTAGTAGCTCCAGCCCAACAGGGTCGTGAACGCAAACAGGGAGACGCTCAGTGCGATCAAATGTTGCCCCTGGGGAATCACCGATGCGAAAGCCTCTTGGGACATGGCCGCACCCTCGGCCCCTGTCTGCCAGGCCCCCGTGACGATCAACACCAGGCCCGTCACGGTGCACACCACCAGTGTGTCGATAAAGGTGCCGAGCATCGCTATCAGCCCCTGGCGTACCGGGCTGTTAGTCTGCGCCGCCGCGTGGGCAATAGGCGCGCTACCCAGGCCCGCCTCGTTAGAGAACACCCCTCGGGCAACCCCAAACTGAATCGCCATCATCACGGTGGCGCCGGCAAAACCGCCGGTCGCCGCGGTCCCGGTGAAAGCGGAGTCAACCACCAACAGGACCGCCGCCGGCAGCACCGGCAAGTGGAGCGCCAGAATCACCAGCCCCGACAGAAGGTAGACGATGGCCATGAACGGCACCAGTTTCCCGGCGACACTGGCCAGACGCTTGATACCACCGATCAGAACGGCCCCCACCAGCGCCATAAGCAGGACACTGGTAATCCAGGGGCTGATGTTGAAACTCTCGGACAGTGCATCGGCAACGGAATTGGCCTGTACCGTGTTGCCGATACCAAACCCCGCGAGCATGCCAAAAAAAGCGAACAGAGCGCCGAGCCACATCCAGCGTTTGCCCAGACCGTTCTTGATGTAATACATGGGGCCACCGACGTGGCGCCCCTGATGATCGGTTTCCCGGAACTGGACCGCACACACGGCTTCGGCGTACTTGGTCGCCATCCCCACCAGGGCGCTGCACCACATCCAGAACAACGCACCCGGGCCGCCAATGCCGATGGCCGTGGCGACCCCCACGATGTTGCCCGTGCCGATGGTCGCGGACAGCGCCGTCATGAGCGCGTTAAAGCCGCTGATGTCCCCTTCGCCCTGAGCCTGGCGGCCCTGGAAGAGTTGCCGGAAAGCGGTGCCGATGCGTCTCAGGGGCATGGCGCCGAGACGCACCATCAGGAAAAGGCCGGTGCCCAGAATCAGCACCAGCATGAACTCCCCCCACACCAGATCACTGAGGGTCTTCAAAAAGCTTTCCAGTGAACGGATGGCGGAGGAGTCAGTCATGGATTAGATGGACTTGATGGTGCCTTTGGGCAGAACGGCGTGAACCGCAACCTTCTGGAACTTCTGCTCAATGTTTTCGCCGGTTTCCAGAACGATGTAGTTGTCGTCAACCTTGAGGATTTTGCCCAGCAGGCCGCTGGTCATGACCACTTCATCACCTTTGCTCAACGCGGACACCAGGTTCTGATGCTCTTTTTGACGCTTGCGCTGCGGGCGGATGATAAACAGGTACATGAACACAAACAGGCCCACAAACATCAGCAGAGTGACCATCGGGTTACCCTGGGGTTGCGCAGCATCTTGAGCCATTGCGGCGGGAATAAAGAAATCCATGAAACAAGCCTCATTCTTCTAGGTCGGAAAAAGGGCTAACTCTACCCTGTTTGTGCGGGGCAGGCAATTACATGGAGGGAGTTGGTCGGTGAAAATCAAGAAGCCTCAGCCGCTGGGGACGGCTGAGGCGATCGCCAAATCTGTGGTCAGGCGTAATCGCGAAACAGCTTGCGGAAGACACTCGGAGAAAGTCCGGTCCACCGCTTGAAAGCGTTGGTAAAACTGGTGCGGTCCGAAAAGTCCAATGCTTTGGATACCGCATCAACGCTCATATGCTGATCAATAAGAAACTTGATCGCATAGTGGAAACGTAGACTGTCCCGCAGTTGGGCAAAGTTTTCGCCCTGCTGCTGCAAACGACGCTGCAAAGTCCGTTTTGACAGGTCCAGATCCTCGGCAATGTAATCAATTGCTAAGGGATCCTGACCGACGCGACGGTGCAGAACATCCAGAACCTTGGCGGCCACCCCTTCTGCCGGGGGAATACGCGCTAACTCCAGATATTCATGATAAGACCGGACACCGGGCGTGGCGAACGGGCGTGCCGCACTTTCACTGATTCGATCGTCGATACGCTGTAACTGAATCATACAGGCCTCTCCTTCTGCCAAAAACTCTGGGCATTGAAAATTAATGACGCTGGGTGGTCGCGGAGCGACTGCCAACCGAAGCCGCCAGTAACCGAGCTCGCGCGATCGTTATTGTCGACCAGCGGACAGGCCGATGCCTGAGCCCTGATCGGTCCCGAGGTTTGACGGACAACCCTGTACCTCGAGGGCTGGGCCCTCAACCTCAAGACAGTTCTAGTATAGGCCAATCAAAGCGCAATTGTCGCTAACGGAGTCAAAAAACCCGACATTCAGCGGGACTAAGATCACATTTTTATTAAAAACCTGATCTTATACCGTAAAAGTCACCCTCGAGTCCGATTTGGCCCAACCAGTGCGTCATTTACTTCCAAAATGCTCCCGAACCCAGGTCAGAATGACCTGATCGTGGTTTTTGGTGGTGAACTTTTCAGGGATGGCCCGCAGACGCCCGTCTTTATCAATGATGAAGGTGGTGCGGATCAGCCCCATGTACTCTTTACCGGCAAACTGCTTCAACCCCCAGACGCCATATTTTTCGGCAATCTGGTGCTCCGGGTCGGACAGCAGATCAAAGGTCAATCCCTGCTTGGCAATAAACTTCTGCAGTGCCGGCTCCTTGTCCGGACTCACTCCCAATACGACCGTATCGTACTGCGCCAGTTCCGCGAGCGAATCGCGCATGCCACAGGCCTGGACGGTGCAGCCCGGGGTGGAGGCCTTGGGATAGAAGTACAACACGACGTTCTGTTTACCCTTGAAGTCTTTCAGGCTGACCGCTTCACCATTCTGATTGTTCAGGGTGAAGGCCGGGGCCAGATTGCCGATTTTCGGTAATGCCATGGTTCGCTCCGAATTGCATTGTCAAAGATCATCTTGAGGCACCGCACCGAAGTAGTGCAATGCCGTTTGCCGTTACGCCGAACTCAATCCCGGTAGAGTTTGAGCAGGTCCCCGTAATGGTCTACCCGCCGATCTCTCAGGTAGGGCCAGATGCGCCGCACGTTCTCGCTGCGCTCCATATCCAGGGAGACCACGGTGTGCTCCACCTGATCCGTGCTGCCCTGGTAGAGAAACTCCCCCTGGGGGCCGGCGACAAAGCTGCTACCCCAGAAGTCGATGCCGGAGCCACCGCCGGGATCGGTTTCGTGACCCATGCGGTTGACGCTGACCACGGGCACACCGTTGGCTACCGCATGGGCGCGCTGAATGGTGATCCAGGCCTGGCGCTGACGCTCCTGCTCCTCGGGGTCATCTTCCCGACTCCAGCCGATGGCGGTGGGATAAATGAGCAGTTCCGCGCCCGCCATGGCCATCAGGCGAGCCGCTTCCGGGAACCACTGGTCCCAGCACACCAGAACTCCGAGCTTGCCCACTGAGGTCTGAATGGGCTGAAAGCCCAGATCGCCCGGGGTGAAATAGAACTTCTCGTAAAAACCCGGATCGTCCGGAATGTGCATTTTGCGGTAGGTGCCGGCGATGGTGCCATCGCGCTCCAGAACCACCGCTGTGTTGTGATACAGCCCCGGCGCCCGACGCTCGAACAGCGAGGCGACAATCACCAGGTTCAGCTCGCGGGCCAGGGCGCCCAGACGATCGGTACTGGGGCCGGGAATGGGCTCTGCCAGATCAAACTCGTCCACGTCCTCCTGCTGACAGAAATACAGGCCCCGGTGCAATTCCTGCAGCACCACCAACTGGGCGCCCTGCTCCGCCGCGCGGCGGATGCCGTCAATGGAAGCCTGCAGGTTGGATTCGAGGTCGGCACTGCAGGCGTGCTGAATCAGCCCGACGTTAAGCTGGGTCATAGAGAACTCCCTCGGGTAATTGCATGGTAATACAGTGCAGGCTGCCCCCCTGCTCGATCAGTACCGAGCAGGGAATGCCGAAGATGTGATAACCGGGAAAAGCCTGCATCACCTGCTCCAGGGCCTGTTCATCACTGGGGCAGTCGTACTGCGGCACCATAACGGCGCCATTGATGATCAGAAAGTTGGCGTAGGTGGCCGGCAGGCGTCGGCCGTCGTCGCTGTGTACCGCTCCCGGCCAGGGCAGTGGTACCAGTTGGTAGGGCTCGCCATCGGCATCGGTCATCAGCGCCAGTTCGGCTTCCATCGCCTTGAGTTCGGCGTAGTGCGAGTCCTCCGGGTCATCGCACTGCACATAGGCGATGACATTGTTCGGGCACAACCGCGCCAGGGTATCGATGTGGCTATCGGTGTCATCCCCTTCGAGATGGCCGTGCTTGAGCCAATTGACCTTGCGTACCCCGAACGCCTCCTTCAGGCGCATTTCAATGGCCTCCCGACTCAACCCCGGGTTGCGGTTCTCATTCAACAGGCAGGCTTCGGTGGTGAGCAGCGTGCCGCGCCCATCGACCTCAATCGAACCGCCCTCCAGCACCCAATCCTGGCGCTCCAGCGCCACCTCGGGAAAGGCGCCGTCGCGATGCAGGCGCTCGGTAATGCCGTTGTCCAGATCGTGGGCAAACTTGCCGCCCCAGCCGTTAAACTGAAAGTCCAACAGGACCGGACGCTCGCCCTCGAGCACGGTGAGCGGGCCGTGGTCCCGGGCCCAGGTATCGTTGCTCGGCGCCGGGCGCAGGTGAACGCTGTCCATGGGCACATTCATCGCCTCCAGGCGGCTCTGTATGGCGTCCAGCGCCTGCTCCGGCACGGCTATGATCAGGTCCGCATAGTCCGCAATCACGGTCACCAGCCCCTCATACAGCGGGATCACCTCATCGAGCAGCGGCGCCCAATCGCTGTCCCCATGGGGCCAGGTCAGCAGCACGGCGTCCTGGGGTTCCCACTCGGCGGGCAGGCGGAATTGTGGCATCAAAAGCACCTCGTTGGTTCGGCTTCAAAGGGCGGCGATTATAGCGCATCCGGGCCGCTAAGGTCCGCCGCGCTAACACTATCACCCGCCGCTCACCCTCTCTATAATAGCCGCCACTGAATACGTCGCGCTTGAGCGACCGGACGAGTTCACTATGCTTCGATTGCTTATCGCCCTGATTGTCATCATCGGCCTATGGGCGGCCATGGCCCATATTCGGCGCCTGCCGCCGGCCGAGCGCAAGCGCCTTTACTGGCGCCTCGGTCTGTGGGGCGGCGGGCTGGGACTGATTCTGATGGTCGCCACCGGGCGGGCCCACTGGCTGTTTGCCGTGCTGGGCGCCCTGCTCCCCCTGGCAAAAACCGCCATTGCCCTGGGCCTGCAGTTTTTCCCGCTGTGGAAGCAGCGCCAGCAGCAGGCCGGCCCCGCCAGCCCGCCGAGCGGCCCCATGGATGTACGCGAAGCCATGGACACGCTGGGCCTGAAAGGCGACGAGCAGGCACTCACTCGGGAGGACATCATCGGTGCCCACCGCAAACTGATGCAGAAGCTGCACCCGGACCGGGGCGGCAATGACTATCTGGCGGCCAAGGTCAACGAGGCCAAAGAGCTGTTACTCAAACGCCTGAGCTGATGGATATCAGGTCAGGCGCTTGAGTAACACATGCACATACCGTCCGAGCGAGCGGTAGGGTTCCAACTGCGAGAGTCGCAGCTCCTGCTCCAGCACCTTGTCCGGCGCCTGCTCGCGCAGTGACTTGTCCAGAATGTAGTCGTGAAACACCCGGATGCCACTGGTGGCCAGCCGCTCCAACGGCCTCGCCGCCAGCCACTGATCCACCGTCTCCGGATAGAGCGGATTGATGGGGGACAGACTGCCCCGAAACCCGCCGTAATCCCCCCGCTCCACCTTCTTGAAGTTGGCCCGTAGCAGGTTTTTGTACACCGCGCCGTGCAGGTTGTAGTAGCACAGGGAGAGGTGACCGCCGGGCTTGAGCCAGCGAATCAGGTGATCGATCAGGGCTTCCGGATCCAGCACCCACTCAAGTACCGCGTGGCAGATCACCAGATCAAAGGGCTCAGTCTCTTCTGGCAAGGCGTCGCCCAGAGACTGGATGGCGCTTTGCACCAGAGTCACCTGCCCGCTGACCCCCAACTGCTCCGCTTCCGCCCGGGCACCAAGCAGCATCTGCTCGGACAGGTCGCACAGGGTAATGGCATGCCCGGCCCGAGCCAGGGGCAGGGAAAACTGGCCCTGCCCGCCTCCGGCATCCAGAATGCGCAGGGGCGGCCGACCGGTATCGGGCACAAAAGGCGGAAACGGCCAGTGTTGACCAAAGTCGCGGCGCAGCACGCTGAGCCGGATACGCCCCTTGAGCCCGCCGTAGACATTGCGGGCGAAACGCTGGGCGAGATCGTCAAAGTCGCGGTCGCCGGTGACCGGTTGCTTGGGCATAGCGTGCCTCAGGCGGCCTGGGGCACGCCGCTGTGAAAGCGGAAGGTGTCATCCGGCGATTCGATCAACGAGCGCTCCAGTGCCAGAAACTCTTCCACCCGAGCCTCGATGGACTCCCCGCCGGCGGCCTTGCGGGCCAGCTTGAGGTAGTCCTGAAAGTGCCGGGCCTCGGACTTGAGCAGCGACAGATAAAACCCCTGCAGCTCTTCATCCAGGTGCGGGGCCAATTTGGCGAAGCGCTCACAGGAGCGGGCTTCGATGATCCCGCCCACAATCAGGGTATCCACGTAGCGCCCCGGCTCGTGGGTACGGATCGGCTTGCGCAGCTCGGAGGCATAGCGGCTGGGGGAAATCTGCCCGTAAGCGATGTCGCGCTTTTGCATCAGGCTCATCACCTGCTCGTAGTGACGCAGCTCTTCCCGGGCCAGGCGGGACATCTTATGCATCATCTCGAAGTCGCCCACATAGCGGTACATCAGCGTCAGCGCAGTGGACGCGGCCTTCTTTTCGCAGTTGGCATGATCGAGCAGCAGCAGCGGCTCATTGGCCAGCGCCCAGCGAACCCAGGCATCCGGCGTTTCGCACTGAAGAAAATCAAGAATAGGTTTTATATCAGTCATTTACATCACAAAGTTCAAGTGTTTTGCGCTGCTTTTTGCATCGCATCCGCGGCCAAACCCGGGGCAATATAGCGCTCGTAGTGCGCGCAGGAAAGCTCGTAATAGTCGTGATCGATCTGATCGCGCAGCTCGGATAGAGAATACGCCCGCCATTCGGGGCGCACCCGCAGACCGTAGTGCGCCGGTTCCCGGATCTGGCTGGCCCCGGCCTTGAGCAGATCGAAGATCCAGCAGTGCGGGTCCCGATCTTCGTTGAACCGCACCTGCTGGTGCCGGATCTGCTCGTGCAAAACGGCTTCGTCCAGAATCTCGAAGCGCGCCGACACCACCTGGGTCAGAAAGGCCTCCAGGCGTTTGACGATAATGTAGCGCTGCTCCTGATCGTAGGCATTCCAGTCGATCACCTCATGGGCAAATCGCTTGCAGCCCCGGCACACGCTATCCCCGATGCCCGTTGAACAGACACCAACACAGGGGGTTTTGACCCGCTTGAATACTGCCATATCAATAAGGATATCCCGCTACATCCAGTTCAATCTGCCAGAGCGTACCCGCACCAGTCAGGTACAGCGTCTGACGCTCGGGGCCGCCAAAGGCGGCATTCGTGATATTCGCATCGACACGGATCTCCGCCAGGGATTCACCCTCGGGGGAGAACACCCGCACTCGCTGCCTGGTGTGTTCGGTGACATAGATGTTACCCAGGCAGTCAATCGCCATACCGTCGGGCACAGTCACATCGGCCAGATCCCGCTGCCCGGTTACCTGCCCGTCTTCATCCAACGAATAGGCCCTGAGCACGCCCTGCTCACCGCCGCCGGCGACGTAGAGGGTCTGCTCATCCGGGGACAGGGAGACACCATTGGGATTGCTCAGGGTATCGTCCACCAGGGACACACCGTCGGAATCAATACGATAGACCCGGGTCTTTGGTTGTCCACCCGGCGCCGCCGAGCGCTGAAAGTCCGGATCGGTAAAATAGATCACGCCATCGCGGGTCAGGGTCAGATCGTTGGGGGAGTTGAACGGGCTGTCGGCATACTCATCCCAGACAATCTCCCGGTCACCGGTAGAGAGCTCGTAGCGTGAGATGGCCTTGGCGTCGTGGGTGGCGGCCATCAGAAAGCCTTCGGCATCCACGGCCAGACCATTGCTGCCGCTGTCTTCCAGCGCGGTTTCCAGGGTGCCCTCTTCGGTCAGGCGCTGCACTCGCGAGGGGAAGCCTTCCTGAAAGGTGAAATCGGAGAAGTACAGGGACCCACCAATCCACACCGGCCCTTCATACAGACCCGCTTCTTCCCGGGTGGTGGCGGAGCCCGGAATCCGCTCGGCGGTCAGAGTCCCCGAGGGTGCCTGACCGGCGTCTTGCGGGCACTGCCACTGGCTGTCTGGCGTGGGTGCGGTACCGGGGTTGTCCGGGTCGCTGTACTCGACCCCACTGGCCGCGGCATTACCGGAGGCTTCGGGTGACGGCTGCGGTTCTTCAGCGGGTTCACAGCCCCAGAGAATCAGCGCGGTCAGTGCGGCACCCAGAGGCGCCAGGGTGTGTCGGGTGGTGTTCATGGAGGATGTCCTTGTGCCGATTTTAAGTTATTTATAGCTTTAGGTTTTACCTGTAAGCTATTGATTTATATAAGGTCAAATCACTTCATCAAGATGCGAGCATTATACCGCTCACACAGGTCAGGAACCAGTTGCTTTAATACAGGCGCTTCGAATGTAACGCTCCGACTGGGTCTACCCTTGTGAGACACGCCGTGAACCCATCCGTGGGGGCTCATCACCCGCCGTCCAGGCGGGTGACGGTCTCACAAGGGTAGACCCAGCCTCCGCAGAGGAGGCGTAAAGCTCAGGGAACTAGCCACCATACTTTTAATCGTGGCACTGAGGGCCGGGAAGGGAAAGCCCTTTCAAGACCGTAAGCGGAGGGGCTCCGCGCGTCGAGTCCCATGGTCGCTCACTTGGATGTGGGAAGTGCCCCGAGGCGCTGGTAGCGCAAAAAAGCATCGGGTTAATCAGGAGCCTTCTCCTTTCTAGCCTTCAGCTCCTCATTTGGACCTAAGGTGCTATTTCCCGAAACGTT
>NZ_DFTP01000007.1:23022-46146 GCF_002381585.1 Marinimicrobium sp. UBA4209 | reverse complement strand
TCACGGCGTGTCTCACAAGGGTATGCCCCGGCGGAGCGCTTTATCCAGAGCACCAAGTTCGATCACCAATCGTTCTCGGTTGGATTACTCACGTCAGACCAACCCAGCGGGCAGGAGCGGGCGGGAGCCGATCCGGGCGCCCTACACAGTTAAGGGGGGTTGCTGTATAATCCGCCGCCGTTGAGCCGTGCCATCAACCGCCTCCCGGGGCGCGGCGCCGGACCCTGGGTCCACTCGCATCCATGACGGTCATGGATAGTCTCTCAAGGCAGAGATCCTGTTGAGAGAGTAACCCCACAAAATCAGAGGAACTCAATCGTGCTTGAAGCCTATCGTACTCACGTCGCGGAACGCGCCGCGGAAGGCGTACCCCCCAAACCGCTGAACGCAGAACAAGTTGCCGAACTGGTCGAACTGCTCAAAAACCCACCCGCTGGCGAAGAAGAGACCCTGGTCGAGCTGATCAGCCATCGCGTCCCCGCCGGTGTGGATGAAGCCGCTTACGTCAAAGCCGCTTTCCTGAGCGCCATCGTGAAAGGCGAAGCCGAAACCCCTCTGATCTCCAAAGAACACGCCGTCAAACTGCTGGGCAACATGCACGGCGGTTACAACATCGAAACCCTGGTCGAGCTGCTGGACAACACGGCTCTGGCTCCCCTGGCCGCCGACGAACTCAAGCACACCCTGCTGATGTTCGACGCTTTCCACGACGTGGAAGAAAAAGCCAAAGCCGGCAACGAATTTGCCAAAGGCGTTCTGCAATCCTGGGCCGATGCCGAGTGGTTCACCAAGCGCCAGAAAGTCCCCGAGAGCATCAAGCTGACCGTATTCAAGGTCACCGGTGAAACCAACACTGACGACCTGTCCCCAGCCCAGGACGCCTGGTCCCGCCCGGATATCCCGCTGCACGCCCTGGCGATGTACAAAAACGAGCGCGAAGGCCTGACCCCGGACGAACCCGGCACCATCGGCCCGATCAAGCAGATCGACGAGCTAAAGAAGAAAGGCTACCCGCTGGCCATGGTGGGGGATGTGGTCGGCACCGGCTCCTCGCGTAAATCCGCCACCAACTCCGTGCTCTGGTACATCGGTGAAGACATCCCGGGTGTGCCCAACAAGCGCACCGGTGGCGTCTGTATCGGCAGTAAAGTGGCGCCGATTTTCTACAACACCATGGAAGACGCCGGCGCGCTGGTATTCGAAGCGCCGGTGGACGACCTGAACATGGGCGACGTCATCGAAGTGCGTCCCTATGAAGGCAAGATTCTCAATGGCGAGACCGGCGAGCTGATTTGCGAATTTGGTCTGAAGTCCGAAGTACTGCTGGACGAAGTCCAGGCCGGCGGCCGGATTCCGCTGATCATCGGTCGTGGTCTGACCGGTAAGGCCCGCGAATCCCTGGGCCTGGCCCCTTCCGACCTGTTCCGCAAGCCCGAGCAGCCCAAGGACACCGGCAAGGGTTACACCTTGGCCCAGAAGATGGTCGGCAAGGCCTGTGGCATGGAAGGTGTGCGCCCCGGTACCTACTGCGAGCCCTACATGACCACCGTCGGCTCCCAGGACACCACCGGCCCCATGACCCGCGATGAGCTGAAAGACCTGGCCTGCCTCGGCTTCTCCGCCGACCTGACCATGCAGTCCTTCTGCCACACCGCCGCCTACCCCAAGCCGGTGGACATCGACACCCAGCACACCCTGCCCGACTTCATCATGACCCGTGGCGGTGTGTCCCTGCGCCCGGCGGACGGCATCATTCACAGCTGGCTGAACCGTATGCTGCTGCCCGATACCGTGGGCACCGGCGGTGACTCCCACACCCGTTTCCCCCTGGGCATCTCCTTCCCGGCCGGTTCTGGCCTGGTGGCCTTTGCCGCGGCTACCGGCGTAATGCCGCTGGATATGCCGGAATCGGTTCTGGTGCGCTTCAAGGGCGACATGCAGCCGGGTATCACCCTGCGTGACCTGGTCAATGCCATCCCCTACTACGCCATCCAGAAGGGTCTGCTGACCGTCGAGAAGAAAGGTAAGAAAAACATCTTCTCCGGCCGCATTCTGGAAGTGGAAGGTCTGCCGGACCTGAAAGTCGAACAGGCCTTCGAAATCTCCGATGCCTCGGCCGAGCGTTCCGCCGCCGGCTGTACCATCAAGCTGGGCAAAGAGCCGATCATCGAGTACCTGAAGTCCAACATCACCATGCTGCGCTGGATGATCGAACAGGGCTACGGCGACGTGCGTACCCTGGAGCGTCGTGCGCGCAAGATGGAAGAGTGGCTGGACAACCCGGAGCTGATGGAAGCCGATGCGGACGCAGAATACACCGAAGTGATCGAAATCGATCTGGCGGAAATCACCGAGCCGCTGCTGGCCTGCCCGAACGATCCGGACGATGTGAAGAAACTGTCCGACGTGCAGGAAACCAAGATCGATGAAGTGTTCATCGGTTCGTGCATGACCAACATCGGTCACTTCCGTGCCGCCGGCAAACTGCTGGAAGCCACCAAAGAGGAGCTGGCCACCCGTCTCTGGATTGCACCGCCCACCAAAATGGACGAGCACCAGCTGATGGAAGAAGGCTACTTCAACATCTTTGGCAGCAAAGGCGCCCGCACCGAAATGCCCGGCTGCTCTCTGTGCATGGGTAACCAGGCGCGAGTGGCTCCGAACTCCACGGTGGTATCCACCTCCACCCGTAACTTCCCGAACCGTCTGGGTCAGGGTGCCAACGTCTACCTGGCCTCGGCCGAGTTGGCCGCGGTAGCCGCCATCACCGGCAAGCTGCCCACCCCGTCGGAGTACCTGGAGTACACCAAAGGCCTGAACAGCATGGCCAGCGATATCTACCGCTACCTCAACTTCAACGAAATTGAGGAATACCAGAAGTCGGCGGACGAAGGTAAGCGCATCGCGTCGGTGCAGATTGAGGAAGTGGCGGTGTAAACCGCCCTACCCTCATCGCCCACAAAAAAGCCCGCTGGCGTGAGTCAGCGGGCTTTTTCATTTTTGTGGCGTCGCACAAACTTGCCAATGAGTGGCATAACGCCGTCGTTGTCAGCCGACCCTGTTTACGGCTGAGGGTTCCAGCCTTCGCCACCGTTATAGGTAGAGAAAATTTGCTCCCTTGAAGAGAACTCGGTTTCGTACTCCTGCTGGCTCAGTGAATAGCTCACCCAACCGCTGGTATCCAGCGGGTCGCCATTGATATCCATGCTGTTGTATTCGCGCCAGCCGTTAGTGGCAGTGGCGGTTTCCGGGTTGGGAGTCGGGTCGGTGTGCCAGGCACTTGAACGGATGTGGTCATCCATCCGGGTATTGACGAATACCACATTGTCGAAATAGTCCTGACTGCCGCCGCTGCGCGCGAGGGCAAACGTATTGTCAGCCACATTGGCACCGGTCGGTCCTTCACCGCGGGTCAGCTCGCTGTTCAGGAACACAAAGCCTTTGACGCTGTCCGGTGTGCGGGCCTGAAGGATATAGCCACCGCTACCGCCATCGGAGCGACCCACCGTGCGAATCTCACTGTTTTCAAACAGCGCCGCCTCCACATAACCCCAAATGTAATCCACGTTGCCAGCAACCAGGGACTCATAGAACCAGCTGTAACCTTTAAGCAACAGGGTGTCCTGCTCGCTCAGAAAGGCAGCGTCTTTGGCCACCAGGCGATGGGGGCTATTGAAGTAAATGGTTTCGGCCTGACCACCCTCCCCGACAAGGGTGGTATTCTCGATCGTGAGGTGCTCAAGAACCAACAGGTCCGCAGACTCGACCAGGAACAATGGGCGACCACTGGTGCCACCATTGAGCTGCTCGTTGTTGCGGTACTCGATGCGGGTATTCTCCCGGCTCTCGCCGCGCAGGGTGAGGTTGTTCTTGTTGCGCAGGTACAGCGGTTCACGGTAAGTGCCGTTCATCACATTGATGGTCACCGCATCGTCTTTGCCCAACTCCAACATGGCATAAGACAGTGCGCCCTGCACCGTGCGGAAATCCGCCTCGCCGGTTTCGGCCACCGTCAGCTCATTACCGGAAGGGGCATCCGCCGTGGTGCTAAACGTCCAGGCGGCGTCTTTACCGAGACCTTCAAATTCAGCCCCATTGAGGGTGCCGTTAATCACCCCATCGGCAATGGCGACATAATAGGTTTCGCCGGGCTCCAGAACTCCGTAATGGGGCGCGATCACCACGCTGTTGCCCTCGACCCAGATCTGCTCCGTGTTGAGGGTGCGCGCACGATCGGCCGATGGCAGGCTGTCCTGCTCGCCCAATACACTGATATTGTCGATCACAGCGTCATCACTGGCGCGGTAAATACGGGCCGAGCCCGCCGCACCGAGCGTGGGAACATCGTCAAAGGTCAGTTTGATCCGGGTATCGCGCAGAATATCGGTTGCACCAACGGCGGGAACAACTCGTTCAGCCAGATCGTAAACCGCGGTTGGCTGGACGAACGCCGGAGTGATTGTGGCTTCAATGGTTCGGATCAGAGTCGCATCAGAGCCGCTGGTAAAGGTGATGGTCGCCTCGCCCTCGGCCAAGGGGCTCAAGTGCACCTGATTGCCCTGCACGTCGACACCGACCACCGCCGTATTCGAGGACTCGACGCTGAACGTATCCGGATCCCCATTGCTCTGCACCGCCGTTACGTCGATCACATAATCATCGGTCTGCGCCTCGGCAATCCATTCACTACTGGCCGGATCAATGGTCAACTGCACCGGCTTGTTGGCCGGATCACCGATGACCACATCATCAATCTCAAACGACTTGTTGGCGGTAAACAGCCCTATATCGCCAATACCGGTGTAGTCGGTATCGGTATGGGAGCCGACATTCTCACCATTGAAGTAGACCGTCAGGGTATCGCCGATCAACTCAAAACGGACCGTGTACCACTGCCCGCCCTCCAGCGTATCTCTGGGGCCCTGGACGATTTCCCGGCCCACCTGGACCGGACGATCGATCGTGCCGTCCACCGACTTGGCGATCTCCACCTTGGTACTGTCGGTGTTGTTCTGCACATTCAGACCCGCGGCATACCAGTTACCTTCACTGTGATAGCGTGCCATCAGGTACAGGAACTTGTTTCCGGTGGTGCTGTTTTCGCGGGGGCGTATCCGCGCTTCCACGTAGTAGTCTTCCGACGGGATTTCAAGAGCGCTCACGTCGATAAAGGCCAACTCGCCGCCCTGACTGGCGGCGGTGAAGCGCAACACGTGGTTGTCGCCATCCTCCACCACATCGAAGGTACCGTTGGGTTCACCCTCCGGGTTATCCGGGGACGACTGCAGAACCCACTGATCGGCCGTGCCATCGGAGAAGTCGTCACAGAAGTACAACCCGCTCTCCGGGCAGACAAATACCGTCGACGCCGGCTCTGACGAGGCGCTCGCGCTGCTGGAGGAGGCCGGATTGCTTGAGGATGAACTGCTGGAGGAGGAACCGTTTTCCGGGGATGAAGAGCCGCCACAGGCGGCCAGCGCACTGCTCAACAGCAGCACGTACAGCCATTTTGGTTGATTCATTGTTTTTACTCTCACGTAATTATTTATAATATGTCATATCAAATGACCCCCAAATAATCTCAGTCGCTCGCCGGCCGGTCAAGCCCCCGGCTTAGGCTCTTTGGTTATACTGTGGTATTTCCCGACCACCCGCTATTGACGGACCCGACCATGCTGATACAAAACGACCATGTCGATCTCGACACTCCCACCGGCACCATGCGCACCTACGTGTACCGCCCCGCGGCCGAAGGTCGCTATCCGGCCATCATTTTCTACTCGGAAATTTTTCAGCAGACCGCCCCCATCGCCCGTTCAGCGGCGATCGTGGCCGGGCACGGCTTCGTCGTCCTGGTACCCGAGGTGGCCCACGAGCTGAATCCGATTGGCACCGTGCTGGGCTACGACGACGCCGGCAAGGAAAAAGGCAACAACGACAAGTTCGCCAAGCCGCTGAAGGATCACGATAGCGACACCGGGGCTATGGTCGCGTTTCTGGAGAAGCAGCAATACTACTCAGGCGCAGTGGGCAGCATGGGAGTCTGCCTGGGTGGGCACCTGGCCTTTCGCGCCGCGTTGAATCCGGCGATCAAGGCGGCCTGCTGTCTGTACGCCACCGACCTGCATTCAAATACCCTACCGGCACCCGACGAAGACCAGACCCTCGCCCGGGCCGGCGAGATCCAGGGGGAGCTGCTGATGATCTGGGGCCGTCAGGACCCACACGTTCCGGATCAACCTAGGGCGGAGATCAATCGCGCTCTCAGGGACGCGGGCTGTACCTTCAGCTGGCTGGAAGTCAACGGCCAGCACGCGTTCATGCGCGATGAGGGCGATCGCTACGATCCGGAGTTGGCATTGCAGTGCTACCAGATGGCGGTCAGTCTGTTTCGGAAAGCGCTGCGCTGAGAGCGGTCAGGGACCCTGACGGTATTTCGCCGCCAATGTCCTGAGCCCACCGCACCCGTGGCTCGTCCGTATCGGTTTCGGGAGCGTACAATAGCGGTATGCGTGTTATTACCTGCCTGCTAACGACTGCCCTGCTATCCGCCTGCCAGCCAACGCCGCCGGCCGAGGCGATGCTGGACGACTACCTGACTCGATTATCCAGGGTGTTATCCGTAGATATTCCCGCCATAGCCGCTGAGCCCGCACCCCGTATGCCGCCACCGCGGGAACTGCAGGTCGAGCTGGAGCCCCTGTCCATCAATCTATTGGATTTCTGGGGGTTTCGTCAGTGCGGCCTGGCCGAGGTACTGGGCGAACGCAACAGTATTCTCGGGCGGGTGATGGTCCCCTCCCAGCACCTGCACATGGACGGTCGTATTCTCCAGCGACTGCGCCATTGCATCCGGACACTGGACGACGCAGAACTGGTGGCGCTGGCCGAAGACCTCGAGCGGCGCAAGCAACAGCAGTGGCCGGCTCGCTACTGGAATGCCAGTGCGGCGGCACCGGAGCTGCGGGCTTTCTGGAGCCCATCCACCACGCCACTGGAACCCGGCCGGGAGGCCACTTTCCAGGAAGCGCTGACCGCCCTCGCCTTTCTATCGCGATTGCCAGAGCGCCTGGAACAGCAACAGTGGCCGGAACGTCCGGAGCTCGAATCGCAATACAAGGCGCTGGAGCAATACGCTCTGGGCGGCAAACTGCTGCAGAGCCTGGTGCTTGGCGAGCGCTATACCCAAGCGGCCAACCGGATGCTGGAACGAGCCCATCAGCAGAAAATGCTCTGCCCGGCGGGCCTGCCGAAGCGAGAGCTCGAATACGCCCGCAACGTCATGGTGAAGGTATTTGTGGGTGAGGTTCAGCCCTGGCTGGCGGCAGTCAATCGTCGAGCCAACAACGTCATGACGCACTATGAAGCGCTGCTGGACCAACAGTCCGCCGAACTGAGGCCTGCCATTGAGCCATTTTTTGATCAAGTGACCACGCAACACCTCGCCTTCCAGAACAGCCTGCGTGACCACGTGGCTCACTGGCAAACCCTGTTCGATGGCTGCGACAGCAAGGCGATTCCGTCGAGGTGACCGGGGCCGGAAAAATCCAGTACACTGCATGCCGTTCTAATGGTTCAACAAACGGCGAGATCATTCCGCATGTCCGACACCAAAACCGTTCTGGTAACCGGCGCCTCCACCGGCATTGGTTACCACTGCGCCAAAGCACTGCAACAAGACGGCTACCGCGTCATTGCCAGCTGTCGAAAACTGCCCGATGTCTCCCGCCTGCAGGCCGAGGGCCTGACCTGCATTCAACTGGATGTTGCGGACTCCGGCAGCATCCACCGGGCCGTCGAGGAAACCCTGCAATTGTGTGACGGGAGGCTGTACGCCCTGTTCAACAATGGCGCCTATGGTCAGCCCGGTGCAGTCGAAGATCTCAACCGGGACACCCTGCGCCGGCAGTTTGAAACCAACTTTTTTGGTTGGGCGGAGCTGACCAATGCCCTGCTCCCCGCCATGATTGCCGCCGGTGAAGGGCGCATCATTCAGAACAGTTCCGTGCTGGGCTTCGCCGCCATGCCTTTTCGGGGGGCTTACAATGCCAGCAAGTTTGCCCTGGAGGGATTGACCGACACCTTGCGCCTGGAACTCGAAGGAACCGGTGTCCATGTCAGCCTGATAGAGCCCGGCCCGATATTGAGTGATTTCCGTAAAAACGCACTGGCGGCGCTGAAAAGCAATATCGACATGCAGAACAGCCGGCATCGGGAAAAGTACGAAAATGCCATTGAGCGTCTGAGCAAAAAGGGGCCCACTCAGCGATTCACTCTGGGGCCGGATGCGGTCTACAAACGCCTGAAACACGCACTGGAAAGTAACCGACCCAAGCCGCGCTACTACGTCACCTTTCCGACCTACCTGATGGGCTATCTGAAGCGGGTGCTGAGCACCCGGAGGCTGGATAAAATCCTGGGGAAAGTGGCCACCTGAGCGACTATCTGTCATTCATCAGACGGTAATCCACGGGCACTTTTATTGTGCCCGTTTTGCCATATACGCTTCGTAGTCCGGAATGGAGCGATCCACTTCGTTGTTGAACAGCGGCGAGGCCACCATGAAATCGGCCGATATCTGGTTGCAGGCCACGGGAATGTTCCACACCGCGGCGATACGCAATAGCGCTTTTACATCCGGGTCGTGGGGCATCGGCTCGAACGGATCCCAGAAAAAAATCAGAAAATCCACTTTGCCTTCAGTGATCAACGAACCCACTTGCTGGTCACCGCCCAGTGGACCGCTGATCAGTTTGTTGATCGGCAGTTGTGTCGCATTGGCGATCACCGTTCCGGTGGTTCCCGTGGCGTAGAGCGTATGGCTCTTCAGGGTCTCCCGGTGCTTGCTGCACCAGGCCACCAGATCCTGCTTTTTGTTGTCATGTGCCACCAACGCAATGCTTTTGTTGTTGGGCAGGGTTACGGTTTTAAATTCCATACTCCACTCGCTTTAGAATCGTTATCGGTTAATCGCGTTTCTCGGCCAGGGCCCGAGTGACATCGGCAATGAGTCGAGGCCCCTGATAGATGAATCCGGTGTACACCTGAACCAACCGGGCACCCGCGGCCATTTTTTCGACGGCACTGGCGCCATCGCTGATACCGCCCACGCCAATAATCGGCAACCGGTCCTTCAGGTGACTGTGCAAGGACGCAATGACATGCGTGCTTTTATCGCGAACCGGCAGACCACTGAGGCCACCGGTCTCTTCACTGTGCGCCAACCCCTCGACCCCTTCCCGGCCAATGGTGGTATTGGTGGCGATCACCCCGTCCATACCCTGCTCCAGCAAGACCTTGGCGACCTGCTCGATGGCCACATCATCCATGTCCGGCGCGATTTTCACGACCAGGGGGACATAGCGCCCAATGGCCTGATAGTGTTTCTGTTGCTCCACTTTCAGACGCTCAAGCATACGGGCCAGGCTGTCACCAAACTGAAGATCACGCAGCCCCGGGGTATTCGGAGAGGAAATATTGAACGTGATGTACTCGGCGTGTTCGTACACCCGATTGAGACAGAAGAGATAGTCATCAACGGCATTTTCCAGAGGCGTGGTGGCGTTCTTGCCGATATTGATTCCCAGGATACCGGAATAACGACGACGCTTGACCTGCTCCACCAGGTGATCCACACCCAAATTGTTGAACCCCATCCGGTTGATGATCGCCTCTTGCTCCGGCAGGCGAAACAGTCGCGGCTTAGGGTTTCCCGGCTGGGGCTTGGGGGTGACCGTGCCGATTTCGACAAAGCCGAAACCGAGCGCGCCCAGCGCATTGAAATAATCACCGTTTTTGTCGAGTCCGGCGGCCAGGCCCAGAGGGTTGGCAAAGCGCAGCCCCATGACTTCGACCGGGTTGTACGCCGCTTTGGGTTTGAACAACGGCAGCAGCTTCAGACGCTCTGCCGCCCCCAGCCAGTCCAGGCTGATGTGGTGAGCGGTTTCAGGGTCCAGTTTGAACAGGGCGTTGCGAATCAGCGAATACATGCAGGGGCTCTTTGCAGCGAGGTGAAACAGCGTCAAAGGATACTGGATTTCGGGTTTCTAGTCGATTTTTTCGATTTTCTTGAAGCGATTGTCGGCATCGAAATGAATCCGGAATCGGCCCCGGATTCCCTCGCGGGTAACAAACTGCCGCAGTATCGGCGCCGGGAAGCGTACACTGCGGCCATCGACGGTCTGGGCAAGCACGCTCTGAGCGCTCCCCTGGTACCAGCGCTGATATTCATCCGGGGAAATATAGAGATTGACGATTACGGCGTTCAAGGGCGATACCACAGCTCCGGGCGGTCCAGTGGGGTGTCGGGCGTCATCAACGGGTTGTCCAGGCGAATGAGGGTACGCTCATTGAGACGGGCCCGCTTCAGACTCTCTCCGAAGTGTGCCATAAGCACCCGATCAAATGAACCATCGTCAATGGCGGCCAACAGACCGCGCTCGATCGCCTCGGCCAGGCGCTCGTTGTTCCGGCGTACAAAAAAGTAATACGCCGATGGATAGACCAGAACCACATGTTCATCCACTGCCAGCTCCAGCTCGGAGAACACCCGCTGCTCTTTCCAGACTTCCACCACCGAGCGGGGAAAGTAGTCGACCCGACCGGCGTACAGCATCTTGAACATCCCCTCCCAGTGGGGCGTGCGGATCACGGGCAGACCGTTATGTTCCAGAATGGCGCTATCTGGCCAGTCATGCCCCTGGACGGTTTTCAGGTCTCGCAGCGGTGCCAGGTCAGTCATGTTGGCAAACTGGTCCTCGTCGCCCGAACGAACCATCAGCAATCGCCAGCCGATCAACCCTTTGAACAGCGGCACCCGAATGGGGCGCAACACAGTCTCTCGGGTCTTGTTGGTATTCATCCAGTGGATGTCGTACATGCCTTTCGCCACAGACATAACACTGCGACTCTCACGAAAGTTTGATAGCGTGACGGGATCCAGAACATACTCCTCCCCCGCCTTATCCAGCGCCAGGGTCAGTAGCTCCAGAAAGTAGTTGGGCCAAGTCTGGCCGTATTCTTCGCCCAGCACCGGGTATCGAATCACCAGTGCCTCACCCTCAGCGGTATTGCTGTCGGCCCAGGAAGCACCGCTCAGTACCACTGCCAGGAGCACCCCTTTCCACACCGTTTTTATAACCTGAAGTCGCATTTTTTCTCGCCCTATCCGCATAATAGTTATTAATCATCAAGAACTGCGGAACCATAGGCACAATAACGAATTCACGCACCAATTCAAAGCACGACGCATCGCCATTTTCAACCGAAGGGTCGTCAGGTATCGACAGTTTTGGACAGCGCGACGGCGCGTACCGACGCCCGGTCCTCGGCCAGGTCCATGGCGCGATCTGAACGCGCCAGTGCCAGTCGGGAGTGCCGGGTTGCGGCGCAGACCATGGTCTGATCCTCCAGAGCCGCAAGAGCACACAGCGCCTTCTGAAGTCGAATCGCCACTTCGGCAATCCCGGCACCATCCCGGGCAATCGCGGTAAAAACATCATCAAACAGATCATCCACTGACAGCTCGGGGACCCATACCCGATCGTACCGTGTCGCGGCTAGCTCGCCCTGCTCCAGGGGCCGGCGCCAGAGGGTGAACAGACGCACCAGGGTGCCAATCACATCGATCGCGGTCCCCGGATCGTTGACGCCGGGAGACAGCGCCTCAGCCGTCGACTCTTCAACCCGTTCAATGGTGTTGACCACCCGCCCCAGCCGGGCAATGCGATCGACCCAGCGGACAAAGGTAATGATGACAATGCCAAAGACCCATACGGTCAGGGCAAAGATGGTGAACAGGCCGGCCCCCTGAAAGTAGCCATTTGTGACCGCGATCAGCGCCACCAGACTGAAGATGAAAGCGCCAATAAAGGCCGACAGCGCGCTCTGGGTGACATCATCGGCAATCACCAGGGGAATGGATCGAGGCGTGGCGGCCGTGCTCGCGGAGGCGTAGGCCGCGACCATGGAGCCCACGGCGAAGGTCGCTATCACCAGCATGCTGGATGCCATCACCGAGAGCAGCGCTTCCACCGAGTCGAGACTGACGACAGGGAGAATGTCGGCAAATGGGGCGCCTTCTGCGAGCTTGGCCAGGAATACACCGCCGACAGAAAGCACGCAAAGCGCCAGGGGTTTCACCCAAAGGCGCTCTCGAATTCGCTGGACGAGAAAACGCACCCGGTCTAACCTCAGGAAAGAGGATGGTTTCATAAATTCAGATAGGCCTGCCGCCGTTAAGCCATAGCGCCTAAAGCCTAGGCCCGGCACCCTGAAGCGTCAAGCGTTTGGGTTCTGCGGAAAACACATCTATTATTCAAGGATAGGCGTACCCAGAGCGCAACCCATCGGTAATACCTGTACCCACATAACAAGGAGCCACCATGAGCCAGCCCGTGATCGCCGACAACAAACCCGCCAAAGTGACACTCAAAAAAGGCGAAGAGTACGCTTTCTGCCGCTGCGGGCGCTCCAAGGATCAACCCTTCTGCGATGGCTCCCACTCCGGAACCGGCTTTACCCCCAAGATGTTCAAGGCCGAAAAAGACGGCGATGCCTTTCTCTGTCAATGCAAGCACACCGACGATGCCCCCTTCTGCGACGGTACTCACAAGCAGTTCAGTGATGATCAGGTGGGGAAAGAGGGGCCTGCCTGGGAAAAGGACGAGCAGAGTGGTGCTCCAACCGCCAAAGCGACACCGGAGGAGCCCACAGTCGAATTCATTCACCTGCTCGCACGGGAAGGACTGAAAAATCTCGGCAGCCACGGGCCGGTATCGGCCATGGGCGTCCCGCGCAACGAACTGCCCCACTGGGATGACCTCCAGATCATGGTCGCCCAGATGGCGACAAAGCCCCTGATGGAGGATGTCTCCATTGATACGGAACTGGTGGTCGGGCCCGAGGCGAAAAAACCACTCAGTCTGAAGATTCCCCTATTGGTCTCCGATATGAGCTTTGGCGCCTTATCGGAGGAAGCTAAAGTGGCCTTGGCCAAAGGTGCCGAGCGGGCCGGCACCGGCATCTGCTCCGGCGAAGGCGGCATGCTCCCGGAAGAAAAAGCCGAAAACAGTCGTTATTTTTACGAGCTCGCCAGCGCCAAGTTTGGCTACAAGGAGAAGCTGTTGAGCGATATCCAGGCGTTCCACTTCAAAGGGGGTCAGGGCGCCAAGACCGGCACTGGTGGTCATTTACCGGGTAACAAAAACACCGAAAAGATCGCTCAAGTTCGCCAGATAACCGCTGGCGAACCCGCCACCTCTCCACCCACGTTCAAGGACCTGTCCAGCGTCAAGGATTTCAAGCGCTTCGCTGACCGGGTGCGGGAGATATCGGGTGGCGTCCCGGTCGGTTTCAAATTGAGCGCCAACCATATCGAGCGGGACATTCAATTCGCGCTGGATGCCAGTGCGGATTACATCATTCTGGACGGTCGGGGCGGCGGCACGGGTGCGGCCCCCGAGATGTTCCGCGATCACATCAGCGTGCCCACCATTCCCGCCCTGGCGCGGGCCCGGCGCTATCTGGATGAGCAGAAAGCCAGTGGCCGGGTGACCCTCATCATCACCGGTGGACTCCGGGTTCCCATGGACTTTGTGAAGGCGCTGGCACTGGGCGCCGACGGTATCGCACTGTCCAACAGCGCCATTCAGGCGGTCGGCTGTGTGGGAGCGCGAATCTGCAATACCAACAATTGCCCCGCCGGTATCGCCACACAGCGCGAGGATCTGCGCAAGCGACTCAATGTCGATCAATCCGCCGAGCGTCTGAGTACTTTCTTTGACGCATCGGTGCAGTTGATGAGCGTCATGGCCAGGGCCTGCGGTCACAACGCGCTGCGGGACCTCAACCAGGAAGACCTGGCCACCTGGCATCGGGAGATGGCTCTCCTGTCGGGGGTTCGATACGCGGGCATCGGCACCCCCTGAACCCGCTTGTCTGGAGGCGCCCAGGGTGTGGTTGGCGCCTCCGGAGCAGACGTCACCGCAACATTCGATTATCATGGGTGGACAGACTCAACGACAGGCTCTGATCCGCCCGATGCGACTGACAGCCCTACTGCTTCTATTGGCACTCTGCCAGGCCACCTTCGCCGCCCGGTCAACGGAGGCGGCGGAAGTGGTGGTCGACATCCCCTATATGGAGCGGGCGGGGCTGCACCTGGACTATGCCATTGATTTGCTGACCCTCGCCCTGGCGCTGTCCGAACAGCGCTATGGCCCCTATAAAATCGTGCAGCAGCCGTCCCAAACCGTTATCCGCCGTCAGTTACTTGAACTACAGAAAAATGAGCGTTTGTCGGTCGCCATCTCCATGCCCATGCCGGAATGGCTGAACAATGCCGAACAGATTCCGTTTCCTATCATGAAGGGCTTGGCCAGTTACCGCCTGTTTTTCAGCCACCGTCAGAATCTGGAGCGGGTCAATGCCATTGAAGGTCTGGCAGCGCTCAAAACCCTGAAAATCGGACAGGGCGCGGGCTGGTCTACCGCTAAAATCCTCGAGGATAACGGCTTTGAGGTCGTGTACGGCGGGCCTTACGAGACACTGTTTCCGATGCTGCTGGGAGATCGCTTCCAGTTACTCATGCGCGGGGTGTACGAAATCAAGCCCGAACTGGAGGTCTACCAGCCCGACATGCCCGACCTGGCGATGGTGGATGAGATTGCCATATACACTTACCTGCCGATGTACTTTTTTGTATCCCGAAAGCAACCGGAACTGGCCGAGCGATTGAACTTCGGTCTGAAAAAAGCGCACGAAACCGGTCAGTGGGACGCGCTGTTTTATCACTATTTCAGTGATACGCTCAGCCTGCTGAACCTCGAAACAAGACGGGTGTTTTATCTGAACAATACCAATATTGACCGTTCTTTCTATGCCAACGACAAGCCCTATCTGCTGCCGTCCATTGTGACGTTGGAGTCGCAGCGACAACAAGCCATCACCGATTGACGCCGTCCCGCTCTGAATGCCGGAACAACACCGGACACTTATCCGATTCAATCCATTTTTTGAGAGAGTGACTTTTGACCCCTACCGACTTTGCGACCCTGCCCCTCGATCCTGCTCTGCTTCGCAACCTGGATTCCCTGGCGTACCACCAGATGACGCCGGTTCAGGCCCAGAGCCTACCCGAGGTGCTGGCCGGCCGGGATGTGATCGTTCAGGCACGTACCGGTTCTGGTAAAACCGCCGCCTTCGGGCTGGGCCTGTTGCACAAGCTTCAGGCGCAACGCTTTCGCATTCAGTCACTGGTGCTGTGCCCGACCCGGGAGCTGGCCGACCAGGTGGCCGAGGAAGTGCGCACCCTGGCGCGAACCCTGACCAATATCAAAGTGTTGACGCTTTGCGGCGGTGTGCCGATCGGACCGCAGATCGGCTCTCTGGAGCACGGTGCGCACATCGTTGTGGGCACACCCGGGCGGATCGAGGACCATCTTCGCAAAGGCACGCTGAATCTGAGCACCGTGGATACCCTGGTGCTTGATGAAGCGGACCGGATGCTGGATATGGGGTTTCAACCCGTGCTGGACCGGATTGTCGAACACATCCCCTCGGACCGACAGACACTGCTGTTCAGCGCCACTTTTCCTCCGGAAATTGAATCCATCGCACAGCGGATCATGAATCAACCGGTTCGCATTACCGTTGAGGAGCGTCACGATGAGCGCAGCATTGAAGAGCTTTTTTCGCCGATTGACGGGCTGTCCCGCCCCGAAGCGGTGCGTCTGCTGCTGTTGGCGGAACGACCGAACGCCGCCCTGGTATTCTGCAATACCAAACAGGGCGTCAAAGCCCTGACCCAACACCTGAACCAGAATGGTCTCAACACCCAGGCGCTGCACGGTGATCTGGATCAGAGAGAGCGGGATCAGACCATGGTGCTGTTTGACAACAACAGCTGTTCGATCCTGGTGGCCACAGACGTCGCCGCCCGAGGGCTGGATATCGACGCCGTGGACCTGGTGATCAACCATGAAATCGCCCGGGACAGCGCGGTGCACACGCATCGGGTGGGGCGCACCGGCCGTGCCGGCCGCCAGGGGAAGGCCATTACCCTGTTTGATGAAAAAGAACGTTTCAAATTGGCCCGCCTGGGGGACTCACTCACCATCGAGCCGCTACCGGACAAGGGCATTCTCACACAGCCGCCCTATCGGGCGCCGATGGCCACCTTGCAGATCGACGGCGGGAAAAAACAGAAAGTACGCCGGGGCGATATTCTCGGTGCGCTCACCGCACCCGGCGGACTGGACGGTCAACAGGTGGGCAAAATACACCTGCAGGACCTGCGAGCCTACGTCGCGGTCAAACGCTCGGAAGCCACGATCGCCCTGGAGATGATCAACAAAGGCAAACTGAAAGGCCGACAGTTCCGCGCCCGCCTGGTGCGATAAGCGGATGCCTCGTCAGTCGAAGTCCTGCTGTTCCATCCAGGGAATGATGCGCTCGAACGCTTTCTCGATATTGTCCATGGAGGTGGAATAGCTCAGCCGCAGGGAATTGCTGCAGCTACTGCCAAAGGTTTCCCCGGGGATGGTGCACACCCCGGTTTCCTTGAGCAGACGCAACGCGATATTGGTACCGTTGGCGCCCTCCGGCAATGACGGAAACAGGTAAAACGCCCCTTCCGGGACATAGCCGGTCATGTGCGGCGTCTGCTCCACCAGCTCCACCAGACGATCCCGGCGCGCGGTGTATTCCTTGAGCATGTGATTGATGAAATCATTGCCGCCGTGCAGTGCCGCCACCCCGGCCCACTGGAACGGGGTATTGGCCACGGTGGTGGTGAACATGTGGTAGCGACGCAGTTTTTTGATCGCCCCCTGACTGCCAATCAGCCAACCGATGCGCATACCCGCCATGCTGTAGGTTTTGGAAAAACTACTGACCACCATTACATGATCGAGATCGCTGCAGCAGGACAACACCGATGGGTAGGTTTTTCCGTCGTAAATGAGATGGTCGTACACCTCATCACTGATGATCTGGATACCGCGATAAGCGGCTTCTTCAACAATCGCCTCCAGGGTTTCCCGCGGATAGACCGTACCGGTGGGATTACTCGGTGAATTGAGCACAATACCGTAGGTATGGGGCTCGATCGCGTCGATGACTTCCTGGGGATCCAGTTGGTGATTGTTTTCCGCGCGGGTGGGAATTTCGGTGACCTCCCCCCCGTTCATCCGGATCAATGGGGAGTACAACATGAACGCCGGATCTGGCACGATGAAATGCCGCCCCGGCGCGGACACGGCGGTCAGCGCCAGGTAAAGCGCCTCGGTGGCGCCGGTGGTGATCATGATGTTGTCCGGGCTCAAGGTCCGCTGGTACCGCTCGCCGTAGTAGATCGCGAGCGACTCCAGCAACTCGGGCAGGCCGGCATCCATGGTGTAGCCGGTCTGGCCACGCTGCAGCGCTTCCACCCCCGCGTTGATCACATTCTGAGGCGTCGGCAGGTCCGGTTGGCCGATGGACAGATGAATCACATCGTCCATGGTGGACGCCAGGTTGACCATTTTCCGGATGCCCGGAATCGGAATGGTCATCAAGGCCGGATTCCAGATGGGATCCTCGGATTCGTAGAACTCGAAATCCATATTGCTCAGTGGCATACCGCTTCCCCCTTCAAGACATCAGTGCCGGACGACGATCGGTCAGATCGTTGGCCTGCTGATACGCATCGGCGGTTTGCAACACCAAAGCGTCATTATAGCGCGCCCCCACCAGTTGCAGGCCGATGGGCATACCACCCGAATCAAAACCACAGGGCACGGTAATGGCGGGCTGCCCGGTCATGTTGAACGGATAGGTAAAGGGCGTCCAGGTGGGCCAGCGGGTATTGGGCCAGTCCTCCGGGACTTCCCGTCCGGTCTTGAACGCGGTAATGGGCAAGGTGGGCGTCAACAGCAGATCGTACTTCTGGTGGAAATTCGCCATGCGCTCACGCAGGCGCATGGATTCATCCACCGCGCCCATATAATCAATCATGGTCAGTCTGCCGGCCTTTTCCGCGACCTTGACCAACTGAGGGTCCATCCGCTCGCGTTTTTTGGTGCCCAGCTCGCGCATGGCATTGGCCGCGCCGCCGTAGAACAGATGGCCAAAGGCGGGTAAAGGATCGCTGAAGCCCGGGTCCACCCGGACCACCTCGGCGCCCAGCTCCCGGAACAGTTCAACCGACTGCGCCACCGCCCGTTCAACCTCCGGGTCAACGTCGACATAGCCCAGATTGGGACTGTAGGCGATGCGCAGCCCTTTGATACTGCGCCCCAGGTTCCCCAGATAATCAATATGTCGACGGGGAATGGCCCGGGTGTCGCGATGATCATGCTCGGTGATCACATTCATCATCAGGGCACAATCCTGCACCGTCCAAGTCATGGGGCCCGCCTGGGTCAGCAAGCCGAACGGACTGGCGGGCCAGTGGGGTACTTCGCCCGCGGAGGGTTTGAAACCCACCAGGCCGCAGAAGGACGCGGGAATACGGATGGAACCACCGGAGTCCGTGCCCAGCGCCAGTGGTGCCATCCCCAACGCCACCGCCACGGCGCTGCCGCCACTGGCACCACCGGCGGTTTTCTGTGGGTTCCAGGGGTTATTGGTTACCCCATCGACCGGATTGTCGGTCACCGCTTTCCAGCCGAATTCCGAGGTGGTGGTTTTGCCGATGGGCACATAACCGTGGCGGGCCAGTGCCGCGGTGGAGGGGGTCGTCCTGTCCAGCGTATGTTTGGGGTCCACCGCCAGAGAGCCCTTACGGGTGGGCCACATGGGGGTAAAAAACACATCCTTCACCGCCACCGGCACACCGTCGAGCGTACCCTGGGGCTGATGCTGTTGATAGCGCTGTTCGGACTCGCGCGCCAGCGCCAGGGTGGTGTCGCGATCCACCAGGCAAAACCCGTTGGTTTCGGAATCCACCCGCTCAATCTGATCGAGCATGGCCGTGGCCACCTCGACCGGTGACAGGGACCCGTCCCGATACTGCTCCAGAAGTTCTACCGCGGTCATCCGCAACATCGTTTGGCTCATCAACGGCCCTCCCCGGTCAGCCTTTGGATACCAGATTGTTCAGTGCTTCACCCGCCTGCCAGCGGGTGAAGTTGTCGGTGAATTGTTCGCCCAGCGCCCGGCGCCAGCCGATAAAGTCACCGGCCATGTGGGCGGAAATCATCACATTGGGTTTATCCCACAGGGGATGATTCTCGGGCAGGGGCTCTTCCTCGAAGACATCCAGCGCCGCCCCGGCAATGTCACCCTGTTCCAGCGCCGCAAGCAACGCCTCAGAGGCCACAATGGGCCCGCGCCCGACGTTGATCAGATGCGCCGACGGCTTCATGGCCCGAAAGGTTTCCCGGTCGAACAGGCCTTCGGTATCCGGTGTTAACGGCGCGGTGATCACCACATAATCGACATGGGGCAACACCGCCATCATGTCTTCCTGGGCGTGCACCTTGCGAAACCCTTCAATAGTCCGCTCGGTTCGGGCGGTGCCTTCAACCTCGAGCCCCGCCGCATTGAGCAACTGCCCCACCGTGGTGCCAATCGAACCGGCGCCGACTATCAGTACACGTTGGCGATCAATCAGCCGGGTTTCCCGGTGCTGCCAGCGATGCAGACGCTGGTAGTTGAGGTTCCCCATGGTGTCTTTGGCAAACAACAGAATGGCCCCCAGCACATATTCGGCAATACCTCGATTGAAAATGCCCCGGGCATTGGTCACGGGAATGTCGCTGTCGCGCAGCGCCGGGAACATCAGCGCATCCACCCCCGCGCTGGTGGCATGCACCCAACGCACGCTGGGCTTTTCAGGCCAACAGCGCTCGATCATTCCTGAACGGAAGTCGGTGACCACCAGAATGTCGGCTCGGGTCAGCGCCTCGGTCAGGGCCTGCTCGTCTCTCACGTGGGTCACCCGAACCGAATCGGGCAGCCCATCCAGGCCTGGCAGATCCGGTTCGTCGTCGGCCGTGAGTACCGCTACTTCGGTCATGATGGATCCCTTTGAGTCGATTCAGTCGTTACAGTTCAGAGGCAACGGCTTCGAGCACTTTGCCGAAACGGTCCGCCGCATCGTCCACTTCTTCCGCCGAAACCACCAGCGGCGGCAACCAGCGGATGATCTGCCCGGCGGTGCCGCAGCGCAGCAAAAGCAGTCCACGCTTCTCGGACTCCTTTGCCAGTTTTTCCGCAATGTCCGCTCGGGGTCGATCCGGGCTGTGGGCGATCTCCATGCCCAGCATCAACCCCCGACCACGCAGGTCATCGATCCAGGCGTACTCTTTCTTATACGCCTCCAACCGAGCATACAGCTGTTCGCCTCGCTCGGCGGCATTGGCGACCAGCTTCTCGCCCTCGACCACGTCGAGTGTCGCCAACGCAGCGGCACAGGCCACCGCATTGGCACCGTAGGTCCCACCCTGCGAACCGGGCAAGCCTTGGTTCATCAGCGACTGGGACGCGGCAATCGCCGACAGCGGAAAACCACTGGCCAAGCCTTTGGCGGTAATGACAATGTCTGGGTGGACATCGGCATGTTCATGGCTCCAGAAGCGCCCGGTGCGGCCGTAGCCGGCCTGGATTTCATCGGCAATCAACAGGATGTTGTGGTCTTTACAGCGCTGGGCGATGCCTTCCAGAAAGACCTTCGGAGCCGGGTAATAGCCATATTCACCCTGCACCGGCTCAATGATCATGGCCGCAGTATCTGAGGGCGCACTGTGGGTTTTCAGGATTTCATCCAGCTCGCGCAGGCAGAACTCCACCGCCGCCTGTTCGTCCCAACCATAGCGATAGGCGTGGGGAAAGGGGGCTGTCACCACCCCGGCCATCATGGGGTGAAACCCGGTGCGCACTTTGGTACCGGAGGTGGTCATAGAGGCAGCGGCCATGGTCCGACCATGAAAACCGCCGTGAAAGGTCAGGATGTTCGCCCGGCCGGTGGCGTGTCGAGCCAGCCGCAAGGCCATTTCGACCGCCTCGGAACCGGAGTTGGCAAACGCCACCGAATCGATGCCCTTGGGCATTTTTTCCACCAGGCGATCGGTCAATTTGAGCATGGGTTCATGGGTCACCGTGGTGTACTGGGCATGAATGACTTTACCCACCTGCTCCTGTGCCGCCTTGACCACCGTGGGATGGCAGTGGCCCGTGCCGGTGACTCCAATACCCGAGGTAAAGTCCAGATAAGCCTGACCGTCAGTATCGTAAAGCCAGGCGCCCTCGCCGTGTTCAACGCAGACGTTACTGGACTGTTTCAGGAGTGGCGACAGATGGCTCATGGATAGTGCTCCTGTTTTCTCGATGGTGCTTTCATTTACGATTGGTGATGATATTCAATCCATTCTCATGAAAGATGCCCGAGAATGGATTGGGTGATCTCATCGGTGGTGCGCGCACCGCTGTTCTGCTCTTGTGATTGACGATGTTGTGCCTGCAGATCTTCGGCAACCGCCGAGCGCAAGGATTGCGCCGCATCCGCCAGACCGAGCCAGTCGAGCATCATCGCCGTGGTCAACAGCATGGCGCTCGGGTTCGCGATACCCTGCCCCGCGATATCCGGCGCGCTGCCGTGGGTCGGCTCGAACAGGGCCGGCCGGGACTTGTCATCGGGGTTGATGTTGCACGAGGGCGCCACACCCAGTCCACCGGCCAACACGGCGGCCAGGTCGGTCAGAATGTCGCCGTGCAGGTTGCTGGCCACCACGACATCGAACTGCCAGGGGCACTGGACAAACTTCATGCAGGCGGCGTCCACCAGTTCGTGATGCACGCCAATGTCCGGATACTCCCGCGCGACCTGTTCAAAGACCTCGGTATACATTTCACCCCAATGCGGTTGTGCATTGCGCTTTGTAATCAGGCACACCTGGGCGCCCTTCAGGCCCGAGCGGTCGCACAGGTACTCGCGCAGCTCGCCGTCCTGCTCTCGCAACGTCAGTCGCTCCCTGGCCCGATTGAAGGCATGCCGGATCAGTCGTTCGGTGGCCTTGCGGGTAAACACTTCCAGTTGGGTGGCGGTCTCATCCGGCGTGCCGGCGCGCAGTCGCCCACCCTGATTGACGTATTCGCCCTCACTGTTTTCCCGAATGACCAGCATGTCGATATCTTTGGCCCGCTCATCGGCGAGGTACTGGGGCGCTCCCGGAAGCAGGCGCGCCGGGCGCTCACAGGCCCAGAGATCCAGGCCTTTGCGGAAAGTCAGCAACGGCGCCAGAGACACACCGTCGGATAACCGGTAACGCTTGGGATCGCTGGTCGGCCCCGGATCGCCAAGCGCACCCAACAACAGGGCCTGATAGTCGCCGAGCCGCTCCAGCGCATCCGCCGGCATCATTTCGCCGTGCTCACGATGCCAGGCGGTACTCGGCCAGGGCAGTGTGTCCCAGCTCAGAGGCAGGTCATACCGCTGGCGCAAGGTGTCCAGCACCCGTTCGGCCGCGGCGACCACTTCCACACCGATACCGTCTCCGGGCATCAACGCCAGCTTGATCGGTTGCTGGGCCATGGCCGTTACTCCCCACCCATGCAGAGGTATTTGATTTCCTCGTATTCGGCCATACCGTGACTGGACCCTTCCCGTCCCAGTCCCGATGCTTTCATGCCACCGAAAGGTGCGGCGGCATTGGACACGGCGCCCTCGTTGACGCCGATAATGCCACTCTCCAGCGCATCGGCGACACGCCAGACGCGATGAATGTTCTGGCTGTAAAAGTACGCCGCCAGACCATAGGGCGTATCGTTCGCCAGGCGAATGGCGTCGTCTTCAGAGTCAAACGCCATGACCGCGGCCAGGGGGCCAAAGGTTTCTTCGTGACAGACCTGCATTTCCGGTTTGATACCGGTGAGCAACAGTGGCTCCACATAGTTGCCCCTGTCGCCCTCCGGTGCCGGACCGAAGACCCGCTTGGCCCCTTTGCTCATGGCGTCCTGATAATGCTGCTGGACCTTTTCGACCGCCGCGCGGTTGATCAATGCGGATTGATTGACCCCTTCTTCAAAACCGTCGCCGACCTTGAGTGTCTTCATGGCCTCGGTGAGTTTTTCAACGAAGGCATCGTGCACGCTGCGCTGCACCAGAAACCGGTTCGCGCACACGCAGGTCTGGCCGGTGTTGCG
>NZ_DFTP01000007.1:9532-22929 GCF_002381585.1 Marinimicrobium sp. UBA4209 | reverse complement strand
AACGGCGCATTGCCGCCCAGCTCGAGGGACACTTTCTGAATGTGTTCGGCGCACTGGGACATGAGAATACTGCCCACCCGGGTAGAACCGGTAAAACTGAGCTTGCGCACCACCGGGCTACGGGTCAGCGCCTCGCCGATTGGTTGGGGTTTGCCGGTGATGACGTTCAGCACACCGGCGGGCACTCCAGCCTCCTCGGCCAGTTGCGCCAGCGCCAGCGCCGTATAGGGTGTTGCCTCGGCGGGTTTGACGATCATTGAGCAACCCGCTGCCAGCGCTGCGCCCGCTTTGCGGGTGATCATGGCGGCCGGGAAATTCCAGGGGGTGATACAGCAGGTCACGCCCACAGGCTGACGGGTCACCACAATATGCTGACCGGGTTTGGCGCCGGGAATGGTTTCGCCATAAGCGCGGCGCGCCTCCTCGGCAAACCATTTGATAAACGATGCGGCGTAATTCACTTCGCCCTTGGCTTCGGCCAGGGGTTTGCCCTGCTCAAGCGTCATCAGGGCACCGAGGTCATCGGTATGATCCAGCATCAACTGATACCAGCGCATCAATACCTCATTGCGCTCATTGGCCGTCTTGTGACGCCACACCTGAAAACCCTTCTCGGCTTCCGCGATGGCACGTGCCGTGTCCTGCTCATTGCAGTTGGGAACCTGGCCGATGATCTCCCCCGTTGCCGGGTTGTCCACGTCCAGCGTTGCACCGCTTTGCGCCTGCGACCATTGGCCACCGATGTAACAGGCTTGCTGAAACAGTGCCGCGTGGCGGAGTTTGATCGGGGCTGTTTGCTGGGTCTTGGCCATCGTCATCGAGCTCCTGTCCATCTCATCGTGAAATCGTAAAACGATCAATTCGTTACCTGCTCCAACTCTAGCAGACATCGGCTGGCTGAAAGCAAGTGTTTTTCCGACTTTTTGTCAATAAATGTTGACAACTTCGTTGAACCCTAACAGTTCGTGGGCAAAAGTTTTGACGCCTAAAGATTACTCCCAATCTCCGTACTGGGTGATCTGCACCAGATCGAGCAGCTCGCGCAGCGCCACGGAAAAAATCGCGTAATCGGTACCGCTGCTGTTCTGCACCTCATTCATCATGGAGCGCCAGCGATCCAGCTGCGGAGCGAACTGTTCCGCCCAGTGTGCGACCGTGTGCTCCACTGAACACTCGTTGCTTACCCATCCGCACAATGCCAACGTCAGACTGCGCAATTGCGATTCCAGATCATCCAGATAGGTTTCCCGCGCCATCGCCTGCCAGTAGCTTTCTACGGCCGCCTCAGAAATCTGGCGGGCAAACTCATGCAACTGCAATTGCTCGTTGATACTCAAATAGAGACCCAATACAGACAACAGAGGCAACTCGGTGTGACGAGAAGCCTCGGCGACGCTCAAGCCGGAATACAGATGCCCGGGTGTCGCGACGCGAGGCACCAACGCCTCAGGCACGCCAGCCTGGGTCAGATAGCCGACCTGCGCCTGCCAATCCTCCAGGGCGGCACCGCTCAGTTGCCCCGGCAAGGTGCGAATGACCTCTTCCACCAGGGGCATGAACTGTTGGATTTCCGTGCCCGGATCAAGATGACTGCGCCGGTTGCGTAAAAACCAGCGTGACGCCCGCCGAACTCGTCGCATCAAGGTTTTCATCAGCTCCATCTGCACACTGGCATCAACCTGATAATCCAGCGACTCCAGCGTCTGCCAGACATCATCCAACTGATAAATATCCCGGGCAATCACGTACGCCTTTGCCATATCTCCGGCGCCCACACCGGTGGAGTCCAACAGTCGTTGAGCAAAACTGAGCCCCATGGTATTGACCAGATCGTTGGCCACCTGGGTCGCGACCAGCTCCTGACGCAGCCGATGGCGATTGATCCACTCGGGGTAGTCTTTCTGCAGCGGCTCGGGAAAAGCACGAAACGCGAATCGGGCAATATACTCATCACTGGCAAGATCCGCTTCGGCCAGGTCGTTTTTCAAAATCACCTTGGCATAGGAAATCAGCACGGCCAACTCCGGACGTGTCAGACCTTGCCCCTGAGCCTGACGTTCCGCGAGCGTTTCCTCGTCCGGCAAAAACTCCAACTGGCGATTCAGCCGCCCCTCGGATTGCCACACGCTCATGACCCGCCGATACTCAGCATTACGACGCACCGCATCGGAACTCGCAAGGCTGATGGCCTGGGTCTGGCGATAATTGTTATCCAGAACCAGTGCCGCCACCTCCTCGGTCATGGTCTCCAACCGCTGATTGCGTTGTTTTTGCGTCAGGTCACCGTTACTCAGCACCTCGTTCAGCAGTATTTTGATATTGACCTCGTGGTCCGAACAATCCACGCCCGCCGCATTGTCAATGAAATCGGTATTACAAGCACCGCCCTGCAGCGCAAACTCGATCCGGCCGCGCTGGGTCATACCAAGGTTACCGCCCTCGCCCACCACTTTGCAGCGCAGCTCACTGCCGTCAACGCGGACTGAGTCATTGGTCTTATCTCCCACCTCCATATGACTTTCGGTACTGGCTTTGACGTAGGTCCCTATACCACCGTTCCACAAAAGATCCACCGGTGCTTTTAGCAATTGATGAATCAGCTCGTTCGGGGTCAGCTCATCGTCTTCCAGCGCAAAGCGCTGCTTCATTGCGTCGGTAAGCGGAATCGCTTTGGCGTCCCGGGAAAAAACGCCCCCGCCCTCGCTGATCAGGGATGCGTCATAATCGGCCCAGCTTGAGCCGGGCGTACTGAACAACCTCTGACGCTCCTGAAAGCTCTTTGCCACATCGGGATTCGGATCGATAAAAATATGCAGATGGTTGAACGCCGCCACCAACTGAATGTGTTCGGACAGCAGCATACCGTTGCCGAACACATCGCCACCCATATCGCCAATACCGACAACGGTAAAGTCCTCGCGTTGAATGTCCAGGCCCTGTTCCTTGAAATGCCGCTGCACCGCCACCCAGGCTCCACGTGCCGTGATCCCCATCGCCTTGTGGTCATACCCCTGGCTTCCTCCGGACGCAAAAGCATCCCCCAGCCAGTGGCCATACTCCGCAGAAATTTCGTTGGCAATATCGGAAAAGGTCGCGGTCCCTTTATCGGCGGCCACCACCAGATAGGGATCGTCTTCATCCAGTCTGACCACCTCTTTGGGTGGCACCAACTCCCCCGCCACCCGATTGTCCGTCAGATCAAGCAGCCCGCGGATGAACGTCTGATAGCAGGTGATTGCCTCCTTTTGCAGCGCCTGTCGGTCACCCCCAGCGGGCGGACGCTTGCAGACAAAACCGCCTTTTGCGCCATTGGGCACAATGACCGCATTCTTGACCTGCTGGGCTTTGACCAACCCCAGCACTTCGGTTCGATAATCCTGCAGTCGATCCGACCAACGCAGCCCCCCGCGGGCAACCTTACCCGCGCGCAGGTGCACACCCTCCACACGCGGGGAATAGACAAAAATTTCATACAGCGGGCGGGGCTCCGGAATATCGGGAATCCGGCGGGGCATCAATTTGAAGGCCAGATATTCTTTGAAGCGGTCATCCCCATCTCGCTGAAAATAATTGGTTCGCACCGTACCATCGAGAATCGCCAGATAGCGTCGAATGATGCGATCCTCATTAAGGTTGGACACCTGATTCAGGGAATCCAGAATACGCGCGTGAATGGTGCCTCGCCGCTCGGTACGATCACCACTGGCTGATGGGTCAAACTGCGCTTTGAACAGGCTGATCAGATCCCGGGTTATGCGGGCATGGTTGACCAGTGCCGAGGCGATATAACCCTCGGTAAAATTGAACAATGTCTGGTGCATATAGGCCGCCAGAGCCCGCAACACCGTCACTTCCCGCCACGTCAGCCCGGCACTCAGCACCAGGCGATTGAAACCGTCGCTCTCGGCGCGCTGATTCCAGACTGCCGCAAAGGCATCCTGAAATTTGTGGCGCACGGCCGGAATATCCAGAGAGGCCTCGGCATCGTAAGTGAGATGAAAGTTGTGCAGATAAACCTCATCACCCGAACTCGATACGATGTCGTAGGGGTGCTCCGCTACGACCCTAAGCCCCAGATGTTCAAGAACTGGAATCACATCCGACAATTCCATCGGGGCGTGTCGGCGGAACACCTTGAACCTCAACCCCTGCGCCGAACGATCCGCCGGTTGATAAAAGCTCAGGGCGAGATCACCGTCGCCGTCGAGATTCAGGATATGATCGAGGTCCTGAACCGCGATCCGCGCATCAAAGTGCTCGCGATAGGCGGAAGGAAATGCGTCCTGGTACTGTTCCAGAAGCTTGACCGCCAGTTCCTCTCCTTTTGCTTCCGTCAGCGCCTCAAGCAACTGGTCCTCCCAGGACCGGGTGATTTCGATGATCTGCCGCTCGAGCTGATCGACATCGAACGGCACCGTGCTGACGCTGGATGCCGGACCATCGTCTTCCAGGCGGAAGACCAGATGCACCCGGGCCAGAATCGACTCGGAAAAGTAGGTGTTAAACTCCACTTCCTCCGCGCCCAACGCTTTGCCCAGTAGCGTCTGGATCTTGATCCGGATGCGGGTGGTGAAAAGATCCCGTGGCACGTAGACCAGACAATTGACAAAACGACCGAACGCATCGGGACGGACAAACAGGCGAACCCGGTAGCGCTCATTGATTCGGGCCACACCGGTGGCAATTTCATAAAGCTGGCTGGTACTGCTCTGGAACAACTCGTCCCGGGGAAAGGTTTCAAGAATCTGGCGCAGTGCTTTGCCATCGTGACCGCTGCGACTCAGTCCAGAGCGCTCGAATACTTCACTGACTTTTTCCCGAATCAGCGGAATTTCATAGGGGCTCAGGGTGTACACCGCCGAGGTATACAGACCCAGTAATCGGCTTTCACCACACAACTGACCGTCGGCATCAAACCGTTTGATCACGATATAATCAGAGTAGGCCTGCCGGTGCACGCGGGAACGCTGTGGTGCTTTGGAAAAGGCGATCAACTTGGGAGACAGGTGAAACTGCAGCGTGCCCGGGTTTTCGTCACTGACCGGTTTGCGATCCGCAGCGGTATCGGCATCCCGGAACAGGCCGAGACGCTTGTCCGTGCGCTCCACCAACCAGGTGTCACCGTTTTCGGTCACCAGGTCGTATTCGGTGTACGCCATGAAGGTAAAATGATCCCGAAGGAGCCAGTCCAGAAACGCCTGATTCTCCGGCACCTTATGATTCAATGGTGCCTGGGTAACCCGACTGAGCTGCTCTGCAGCGCTTGACGCGGCCTCTTTCAGCGCACTGAAATCATCCACCACCCGCCGCACCTGCTCCATCACCGTCATCAGCGACCGACTGATCTGGCGCAGTTGACGCGTATCGGTGTGCAGCCGGATCTCCATGTACACCAGCGCTTCCACGGCGCCTTTGTCAGAATCATCCGACGTCTCATCGCCCTCAGCCGGCCAGAGTCCAACCGGCCGCTGCTGCTCGTCTCTGATCACACCGAGCACCGTGCTCTTGATGCTGTGAATCGCAATATTGCGCCGATTCAGCTCGATCCGAATGGAATCGACGAGAAAGGGCATATCCCGCTGCTGAACCAACAACACACTGTGCGGACAGAGCCAACCATCCTCTTCCAGAGTTGGATTGAACAGGCGCACGGACGGCTTGCCGGGCCGGAACTGATTCATCAACCGCCAGGCGCTGTGCACCGCGCCGAAGACATCCTTGATCGGTCGACCGACCCATTCCTCCAGAGGTAAACGTGCAAAAAAAGCCCGACTGAAGGTGAGCCAGAGTGCCCATTGGCTTTCCTCAATGGAATCTCCCGCCAGGGCATCCAGGTCCGCAAACAGCTCATCCTTATCTCCGGCGTTCACCAAGCGTATATCCACACTGCCTCCTGTTCATCGTCCCGCAGACGTTATCGGTGTCGCTCAGTTTTCAGTTTGGTCCGAGGGTGTACACTTGTCGAGTGTCACTGCTTGAAAATCAGGGAACTGACGCCATTAACACAAGTCTACGAGCGCATCGCCGCGGAATTGCCGCGATTTGGTCAGCTTTTGATCAGGTCGCCCATTCATCCAGGCTCAACATCCGATCACAATAAGTGGGGACCCATGCAGGCACACGACGCATTACACACCCTCAATCACTGGCTCAATCAGCAGATTGTCGGCCAGGAACATCTGGTTCAACGCATGCTGATCGCCCTGTTGGCGGACGGCCACCTGCTGGTGGAGGGCGCCCCCGGGCTGGCGAAGACCAAGGCAATCAAAACCCTGTCCGATGCCATTGAAGGCAACTTTCAGCGCATACAGTTCACTCCCGACCTGCTGCCATCGGATGTGACCGGTACCGACATCTACCGCCCTGAGCAGGGTCGCTTTGAATTTCAACCCGGGCCCATCTTTCACAATCTGGTCTTGAGTGACGAAATCAACCGGGCGCCGGCCAAAGTACAGTCCGCCCTGCTCGAAGCCATGGCTGAACGACAGGTCAGTGTGGGCAGCACCACCTACCCGCTGCCGGACCTGTTCATGGTGATGGCAACCCAGAACCCCATTGAGCAGGAAGGGACCTACCCGCTACCGGAAGCCCAACTGGATCGTTTTCTGATGCAGGTCCTGGTGGACTACCCGAATATTGAGGCCGAGCGGAAAATCCTGAAGCTCGCCCGGGCCGAGGCCGCTCACCAGGAGACTCCGCCCCCCGCCGAAATCAGCCAGAGCCTGTTGTTTGAAGGTCGCCAAGCGGTTCTGGCGATCCACATGGCCGAGCCGGTGGAGGAGTATATCGTCCAACTGATCAATGCCAGCCGGCGCCCCGGCGACTATGACCCCGATCTGGTCAACTGGCTGGAATACGGCGCCAGCCCCCGGGCCACCATTGCCCTGGACCGGTGCGCCCGGGCCCATGCCTGGCTGGAAGGCCGGGACTATGTCAGCCCCGACGATGTGCGCGCGATTGCCCACGACGTGCTCCGCCACCGCCTGATTCTGAGCTTTGAGGCCGAGGCCACGGGGATTTCCCGTGAGCAGGTGATCGACCGACTGCTCGACGTGGTGCCGGTGGCCTGATGGCAGGAACAAAGGCCAGACCCACTGCCGCCGCGTTGGCCCCTCAGGGCGCTTACTGCGACCTGGGAGATCTGTTGCGCCTGCGCTTTGCCGCCCGGGACCTGCAACTGTTCGCCCGGCAACCGGCTCGCAGTCTGCTGACCGGCGGGGTACGCACTCGAATGCGTGGACGGGGGATCGACTTTGAGGAAGTGCGGCTCTATCAGCCCGGAGATGATGTCCGCACCATCGACTGGCGGGTCACCGCCCGGACCCAGGTGCCTCACACCAAGATCTTTCGCGAGGAGCGCGAACGCCCGGTATTTGTCGTCGTGGATCAGCGTTCACCGATGTTTTTTGGCAGCCGCACCTGTTTCAAATCGGTGCTGGCCACCCATATTGCCGGCACCCTGGCCTGGGCCGCCCTGAACCAGAGTGACCGGATTGGTGGCCTGATATTTGGCGATCATAACCAGCGGGACGTCCGGGCCCGGCGCAGCAAACACGCCGCGCTGGAACTGCTCCACCAGATGCACGACTACAACCGAGAGCTGGCAACTCCGGTGCCAGACGAGGCCATTACCTCTCTGGAGACACTGTTGGCCGATGTCCGTCGCGTCGCCAAGCCCGGCAGTGCCGTGTTCGTGATCAGTGATTTCCACGACTTCGACACCCGCTGCGAGCAGCAACTGTTCGAGCTGGCACGCCATACCGACGTAACCCTGATGCACGTATACGATCCGCTGGAGCGGGAGCTGAGCAGCAACCATTTCCTGACGGTGAGCGACGGGGAGGAGCGCCTCCAACTGCCCGCCCAGGACCCGGCGTTCCGCCAGGCCTACCGTCGGGAATTCGAGACGCAGTTGCAGGCGCTGACCGAAAGCAGCCGGCGTCTGGCGTTACCGTTGCTCTCCTACGCCACCGACGACGACATTCACACATTGCTGCGCGAGCGTTTTGGCGCCCGCCGTCACCGCGCCCGAGGCTGATTGACTGCACCCATGAATCCGCAAGACCCACTGGCACAACTGAACGACATTCATCTGCCGGAGCCCATCGGCTGGTGGCCCCTGGCCTGGGGCTGGTGGCTGTTGATTGCCCTGCTGCTGATCGTGCTCGGAGCACTGCTGTGGCAGGGTTACCGCCGTCAACGCCGGCAGCGCTACCGTCGCCAGGCAATGGCGCTACTCGAACATGCCTACCGGGACTACCAGCGGAGCGATCCGGGCCCGACCACCCGCCGACACTATGTGCAGCAGGTCAGCCAACTGCTTCGCCGAACCGCGCTGAGCGCCCTGCCCGAAGCGCGCGAAGCTGAATTGGCGGCACTGAAGGGGCCCCAGTGGCTGCGCTTTCTGGACGCCGGTGCCGGGCTGGAACCGGCGTTTACCGAAGGGCCCGGTCACATCCTGGCCGACGGCCCCTATCAACCCGATCCGAAAGTGGATGTCGAGGCCCTGCATCAATTGGCCGCACAATGGATTCGCCGCCACCGCCTGTCCGAGCGACGCGTTCAGCAATGGCTCGCGGAGGTGCACCATGCTTGAGCTGCAATGGCCCTGGCTGCTGCTGTTACTGCCGCTGCCACTGCTGATGCGCTGGGTTCCGGAAGAGCCCAGCCGCGAGGCGGCCCTGCGGGTGCCTTTCTTCAGTCGATTGAAGCGACTGCGAGGCGAAGAGTCCCGTGAAGGCGAACGGCGCTGGTTGATGGCCGCCAGCCTCTGGCTGATCTGGAGCGCCAGCCTGCTCGCCGCCAGCCACCCCCAGTGGGTCGGCGAGCCGGTCAGCCTGCCCAGCAGCGGCCGGGATCTGCTGATGGCCGTCGACATTTCCGGCAGTATGGAAATCGAGGACATGCAGTACCAGGGGCAAGCCATCAATCGTCTGCAGGCGGTCAAAGGGGTGGTGGGTGATTTTGTCCAGGAGCGCCAGACCGACCGCCTCGGTCTGATCCTGTTCGGTACCCGAGCCTACCTGCAAGCGCCACTGACCTACGATCGGCAGACCGTCTATACCCTGTTACAGGAAGCCCAGATCGGTTTTGCCGGTGAGAAAACCGCCATCGGCGATGCCATCGGGCTGGCCGTCAAACGCCTGCGGGACCGCCCCGAGGCCAGCCGTGTCCTGATTCTGCTCACCGACGGCGCCAACAACGCCGGAGAACTGACCCCACAACGGGCCGCCTATCTGGCCGAGCAACACAACGTCAAGATCTACACCATCGGTTTTGGCGCGGAGGAAATGATCACCCAGACCATCTTTGGCCAGCGCCGGGTGAACCCCTCCCGGGATTTGGATGAAGACACCATGAGAGAAATAGCCGCCCAGACGGGCGGACGCTATTTCCGAGCGCGCAGTCTGGAGGAGCTGTACCAGGTGCACCAGACACTGAATGAACTGGAGCCCATTGAATACGACGAGGAAACCTTCCGTCCCACCCGGAGCCTGTTTCACTGGCCCCTGGCCCTCGCCTTTGTGCTCAGCGCTCTGCTGGCCGCCGGCCGCTGGCTGAGCCCCCGACTGACCGCACGCACCTCGGGAGGATCTCGCTGATGGATACACTTCAGACAGCACTTGAGAACTTCCACTGGCTGCGGCCGCTCTGGCTGCTGGCCCTGATTCCGGCGATCGCTCTGGTTCTGTTGTTGTGGCAACAACGCCAGCAGGCTCGCCAGTGGCGCCAATTGATCGCTCCGGGCCTGCTCGAGCACCTTCTGGACCCGGCGACCCAACAAAAGCGCCGCGGCTACCTGTGGGGACTACTGGCGGCCTGGGTACTGGCCTGCCTGGCCCTGGCCGGGCCCAGTTGGGAAAAACGGCCCATGCCCGTACACAAGACCGAGAACGCTCTGATCATCGTGCTCGATCTGTCGCCCTCCATGCTGGCCGAGGACCTGGCGCCCTCGCGTCTGGTCCGCGCCCGTCTGAAAATCGCCGATGTCCTGCGCGAACGCAAAGAAGGCTTTACCGGCCTGATCGCCTATGCGGGGGACGCCCATGTGGTCTCCCCGCTGACCGACGACACCGCCACCATCCGCAGCCTGCTCAACGCCCTGCACCCCAACGTCATGCCCCTCCCCGGCAGTCGCCCAGAGGAGGCCATCGAACAGGCCAAAACCCTGTTTGCCGATGCGGGTATCAGCGAGGGCCAGATCCTGCTGCTGACGGACGGCGTTGTCGAAAAGGCGACCGACACCATTCTCGAGCAGCTCGGGGATACCGCATTCCGGCTGTCCATTCTCGGCGTCGGCACCCCGGATGGGGCCCCCATTCCCAACGATCGGGGTGGCTTTGAGCGGGACCGCCAGGGCAACATCGTGGTCGCCAGGCTCGAGCAGGACCGTCTGGAACGTTTGGCCGGTCGCACTGGTGGGCGCTACGAGCGTATTGATGCCAGCGCCGACGACGTGCAGTGGCTGCTGGAACAACCCGACTGGATCGAAGGCAAGGAACGTCAGCTGGACCGACAGTTCGACACCTGGTACGACCGGGGCCACTGGCTGGTGCTGCTGTTGTTACCCATCGTGCTGTACAGTTTCCGGCGCGGTCTGCTGGTGCTGGTAGTCGCCCTGCCCCTGTGCGGCCTGCTCCCCCAACCGGCTCAGGCGGCGGACTGGCAGGCCCCATTCCTGACTCCGGATCAACGGGGCGCCCAGGCTCTGGAAGACAGTGATCCGGCCGCGGCCGCCGAGCACTTCCAGAACCCGGAATGGCGCGGCAGCGCGCTGTATCGGGCGGAGGATTACGCGGCGGCGGCGGAAGCCTTCGCCCAGAGCGACAGTGCCCGCGCCCACTACAACCGGGGCAACGCCCTGGCCAAAGCCGGTGATCTGGACGGTGCCATCGACGCTTACGAACAGGCGCTGGAAAAAGATTCGACCCTGGAAGACGCCCGGGCCAACAAGGCGCTGGTTGAACAGCTCAAACAGCAACAGGAACAACAGGAGCAGCAACAGAACGGCGACGACTCACAAGACAGCGACAATGACTCCGGGGAGTCCGGGCAGAACGAACAGGATTCACAAAGCGAACAGGACGGAGAGCAGCAATCACCCTCGGAGAACGAGTCGTCCGGCGACAACGAACAGAACGCCAGCGAAGAGAGTCCATCGGATTCCGACACCAGCGGCTCACCAGGCGACGACGAACCACAGAGAACCGATACGGACAGCCCATCGCCGGAGGGACAGGACGACCAGGCCGAGCGGGAACAGCCACAATCCGGAAACCCGAAAGAGGACGGCCAAGAGGGTGACGAAGAGACCCCAGCCGCGACCCTTCAAGAGGGCGATGTCAGCGATGAAGAGCGCCAGTCCATGGAGCAGTGGCTCCGTCAGGTACCCGATGACCCCGGCGGTCTGCTGCGCCGCAAGTTCGAGTACCAGAGCCAACAGCGACGCTTACAGCAGATGCGCGGCGAAACCGAGGGACAGGGAACCGAAGAGCGCTGGTAGCCCAAGTATACTCAACCCACATGACCATGAGACAGACACCGGACACGATGACATTCATGAAGCCATTCGCGACCCACTTGAGGGCGACATTACAGACCACGTTACTGATGATCCTGCTACTGGCCAGCCACACCCAGGCCCAGGAGCTGATCGCCAACGTCGACCGCGAGACCATCGGGTTGAACGACACCCTGACACTGACCGTGCGCCAGACCGGGCGAACCCTCACCGGGGGCCCCGATTTCGACGGGCTGCGCCGGGACTTCGACATCCTCAGCAATCAGCGCAGTCACCAGATGCGCATCGTCAACGGCGACATGGAAGGCTGGACCGAGTGGCGCCTGATGCTGGCCCCCAAGCGGGCCGGCACCCTCAATATCCCCGCCTTCGAATTCGGCGGCAGCCAGAGCGAACCCATCACCGTGACGGTGCAGGAACGGCAACAGCAGCCAGACAGCGGCGGCCGGGACATTTTTGTGGAGACGGAGGTGAACAAGGAGCGGATCCACGTTCAGGAACAGGTCCTGTTCACGGTGCGTCTGTACAGTCGGGTCAATCTGGATGGCGCGGAAATTCAGCCGCTGGAACTGAAGGATGCGGTGATCAAACCCGTCAATGAAGAGAACTACATCACCCAGATCGACGGCCGCCAGCACATTGTTCTGGAAACCACCTTTGCTCTGTTCCCCCAGCGCAGCGGTACCCTGGACATCCCCTCCCTGGTATATGAACTCGCCGTCAGTCGGGGACAGCGCGACTTCTGGGGCCGCAGCAGCCGACAGCGGGTCCGAACCGACGCCCTGAGTGTGACGGTGGACCCGACGCCCGATCAATACAGCGGCGACACCTGGCTGCCGGCCCGCAATCTGCAGTTGAGCGAACACTGGGGCACCGATCCGGACTCCCTGCGTCAGGGTGAACCGGTGACCCGCCGGATCACCATTCAGGCGGACGGTCTGACCGCCGCGCAACTCCCCGCTCTGACCCTGGAAGAAACCCCGGGCCTGACACTCTATCCGGACCGACCGCAAACCGAAGAGCAGGTCAATGCGGGTGGCGTTCAGAGCACCAGCACCCTGACCCTGGCGATGGTGCCCAACCAGAGCGGACGCCTCGAGATTCCAGCGGTCACCCTGACCTGGTGGGACACCGAGGCGGATCAGATGCGCACCGCCGAGCTGCCGGCGAGCACCGTCAACGTCACCGCCATACCCGGCGCCGCCCCCGCTTCCGAGGTCACACCGTCCCGGGAGCGCGAAAATGGCGAAGACGCCACCGCTCCCCGCCCGGCTGCAAGCGGGTCAGCGTCGCTGGTTACCGTAATACTGGGCATAGCCACGGCGCTCCTGTCAGCCTTGAGCCTCTGGCTCGCCTTCCTCGTCTGGCGGCTGAAGACCGATCTTGCCGCGCGCGAGGCACAGTCCCGAGGCGAGAGAGATCGGGCCCGGGCCGCCCGCGGCCGAGCCTGGCAAGGCGTCAAACGCGCCGCCAAAGCCGATGATCTGCACGCCCTGCGCCGGGCCCTGCTCGACTGGGGAGCCGCCCTCTGGCCCGACGTGCCCCCCCGGGGCCTGACCGATCTGGCCGAGCGGCTTGACGACGACGTGGCGCGGGCGCGACTACAGGAGCTGGACGCCATACTGTTCAAGGGTGAGTCCGACTCGCCGTTCGACACCGCCGCGCTGCTGCAGGCGCTGAATCAGAGCCGGGCCGGTCAGCGATCCGGGCGCACCGACACCGGGGGACTCAAACCCCTGTACCCGCGCTCGTGATGGCAGAGAGCCGCTGGCAGGTTTACATCATTCTCGGTGACGATGGCCGGTACTACACCGGCATCACCACCGATGTGGTCCGCCGCTGGAAGGAGCACAGCGGCGGACCCCGCGGCGCCCGC
>NZ_DFTP01000007.1:5589-9465 GCF_002381585.1 Marinimicrobium sp. UBA4209 | reverse complement strand
CCCCGCGGCGCCCGCTATTTTCGCGGTCGCCAGCCCCACCGATTGTGCTTTCTGGAGCATCACCCCGACCGCTCCAGTGCCAGTCGACGGGAGTACGCCATCAAGCAGCTTTCGCGCGCCGCCAAAGAGCAACTGATCGCCAGCGCACCCGCTCCGGCCGTCGATCCGGAGGCCGCCGAATGAGCCGTGCCCTCTGCCCCCGTTGCGAGCGTCCGGAGCGGGCCTGTATCTGCCACTGGGTTCGACCGATCGACAACGGCGTATCCCTGCTGATTCTGCAACACCCCGACGAAGCCCACCGGGCCAAAAACAGCGCCCGCCTGTTGGACCTCAGCCTGCAGAACAGTCAGCGGGTGGTGGGAGAACAGTGGTCCTATGCCGCCCTGGGGGAACTGCTAAACCGGGCCGACGAATCGATACTGCTCTATCCGGAGACCGACGATCTACCCGCCCCCCGGTATCCGGACCCGAACGACCTTACCGAGCGAAACAATACCGGACCGCGACGCCAGCTTGTGGTACTCGATGCCACCTGGCGCAAGAGCCGCAAGATGCTCTACCTCAACCCGCCATTGCACGCACTGCCCAGGTTGGCCCTGACCGATACGCCACCATCGCGCTATCGAATCCGTCGGGCGCGCAAGCCCGGTCAGCTCTCCACCCTGGAAGCCTGCTGTTACGCACTGGCGCATCTGGAGGGCGAGCGCGTAGACTATGAGCCTTTACTCGACGCTTTTGACGGCTTCAACGACCAGCAACTCGCGTTTCGACCCAAGCCGTAAACCGATACCGGAGATTGTGAGACTTTATGACCCACACCAGCCATGCCGCCTTTGAGCACCTGCGCAGCCAGACCATCGACTCCCTGAACCTGCGGGTGGAGGAGTACCAGCACAAAGTGACCGGTGCTCAGCACATCCATCTCGCCAGCGACAACCCGGAGAACGTCTTTCTGGTCGCCCTGCGCACTGTGCCCCAGGACTCGCGCGGGGTCGCCCACATTCTCGAACACACCGCGCTCTGTGGCAGCGAAAAGTACCCGGTACGCGATCCGTTTTTCATGATGATCCGCCGGTCCCTGAACACCTTCATGAACGCCTTCACCAGTCCGGACTGGACCGCCTACCCCTTCGCCAGCCAGAACCGCAAGGACTTCGACAACCTGCTGGATGTGTACCTGGATGCGGTGTTTTTCTCCCGCCTGGACGAGCTGGACTTTGCCCAGGAAGGTCATCGCCTGGAGTTCAAGGAACCGGATAACCCCGATTCCCCGCTGACGTTCAAAGGTGTGGTGTTCAATGAAATGAAAGGCGCCATGAGCTCGGTGCCCGCACAACTGTGGCAGTCGCTGTGTCGCTACCTGTTTCCGACCACCACCTATCACCACAACAGCGGTGGCGATCCGGAACACATCCCGGACCTGACCTACGAACAACTCCAGCAGTTCTATCGCACCCATTACCATCCGAGCAATGCGATCTTCATGACCTATGGCGATATTCCGGCGGCGGAGCATCAGGCCAAGTTTGAAGCCAAAGCTTTGCACCGTTTCAAGCGCCTGGATGATGTCATTGCCGTAGGCGAAGAGAAGCGCTACCACGCCCCCATCGCGGTGGAAGAGGCCTACCCGCTGGAGGAAGGCGAAGACCCGACCCACAAAACCCATGTCGTCATGGGTTGGCTGCTGGGCAATATCACCGACCTGGATCAAACCCTCGAAAGCCAACTGATGACCGCCGTCCTGCTGGACAATAGCGCTTCTCCCCTGCTGCACGCCCTGGAAACGTCCGACCTAGGACAGGCGCCCTCTCCACTGTGCGGACTGGATGACTCCCAGTACGAGCTGGCTTTCGGCTGTGGCCTGGAAGGCTGCCAGTTGGAGAAGGTCCCGGAGGTGGAGCAGTTGATTCTCGGTACCCTGGAGCGGGTGGCCGAAGAGGGCGTACCCCAGGAGCTGATTGACAGCGCACTGCACCAGTTGGAATTGCAGCAGCGCGAAGTCGGCGGAGACGGTTTCCCTTACGGCCTGCAACTGATCATGAACAGCCTGCCCGCTGCCACCCACCGGGCTGACCCCATTGCCCTGCTCGACCTGGATTCAGCGTTGGTGAAACTGCGGGAAAAAGTCAAAGACCCGGATTTCATTCCCTCGCTGGTGCGTCGTTGGTTGCTCGACAACCCTCACCGCCTGCGCCTGACCCTTCGCCCGGACAGCCAGTTCACCCGCCGGGCCCAGGAGGCCGAGCAAAAACGTCTGGCCGATATCAACGCCAAACTCACTGACGACGATCGCCAGTGGATCGTGCAGCGCGCCAAGGCCCTGCAGGAACGCCAAGTACAGAAAGACGACGACAGCATCCTGCCCAAGGTCGGCCTGGAAGACATTCCCAAGACCATGGCGTATGTGGAAGGCAGCCGGGAAACCCTCGACCCGAAGAACCCCGCCAGCGACCCGCTGCGCCGCTACGGCGCCGGCACCAACGGCCTGGTGTATGAACAGGTCACCTGCAAACTGCCTGACATCAGCGAGGAGGAGCAGCCGCTGCTGCCGCTCTACTGCAACGCCCTGACCGAAGTCGGCCTGGGCAACCTCGATTACCTCGAGGCTCAACGCTGGCAGGCAAGCGCCGTGGGGGGTATCAGCGCCTCGGCGACGGTGCGTGGCACCACCGATGATGTGCAGAACATTGATGCCTATTTTTCGCTTGGCTCCAAGGCACTGAACCGCAATGCCGGGGCCATGAACGAACTGCTGCGCGCGACCCTGACCGAACCCCGTTTTGATGAACACAACCGCTTGAAAGAGCTGGTCTCGCAGATGCGCGCCCGCCGCGAACAGAGCATCACTGGCAATGGCCACAGCCTGGCCATGCTGGCCGCCTGCGCCGGCATGGCCCCGTCGGCTCGCCTGACCCATCGGATTGGCGGCCTGGAAGGCATCGCCCACCTGAAGCGGCTTGATCAGGCCCTGAAGGAAGGCGAATCCCTGAAAGCCTACGCCGCGCAACTGGCGGGCATTCATGCCCGCCTGCGGGTCGCACCACGGGAGTTCCTGCTGATTGGTGAACCCCATCAACTCGACGAACTGCGCGACACCGTGCAGTCGCACTGGCCCAGCGAGCCGCCGGTGGCCGACTTCCGCTCCTTCGGACTGCCCGCCGTTCACGAGCCCGTACGCGAAGGCTGGCTGACCAACACCCAGGTCAACTTCTGTGCCCAAGCCTACCCGACGGTGCCCTCGGAGCACCCGGACGCAGCCGCCCTGACGGTGCTGGCCGGCTTCCTGCGCAACGGTTATCTGCACCGCACCATTCGCGAACAGGGCGGCGCCTACGGCGGCGGTGCCAGCCAGGACAACAATATCGCGGCCTTCCGCTTCTTCTCCTACCGCGACCCCCGCCTGGCGGATACCCTGAAGGATTTCGAGGCGGCGGTGGATTGGCTGTTGTCCAGCGAACACGAATGGCAGCCGTTGGAGGAGGCGATTCTGGGGGTGGTCAGCAGCCTGGACAAGCCGGCTTCTCCGGCAGGCGAGGCCCGTCAGACGTATCAGGCGGAGTTGTTTGGCCGCACCCGGGAGAAACGCGAGACTTTCCGCAACCGGGTCCTGGGCGTCACCCTGGCCGATATCCAACGCGTGGCCAATGAGTACCTGAAACCAGAACGGGCCAGCACGGCGGTGGTCAGTCACAGCGGAGAACGAGCGGTCCTGGAAAGCCTGGGCTTGGAGTTGCGCGAGCTTTAAAGGGGTATGTTTGTCATTAGCTAAGTAACTTCGGAAGGAATGCTCCGCCTGGGTAGCCGTTAGTAAAGAAGGTGCAGAGAATATGTGACGCCCGGGCCATGAGGGGGAAACCCTTTCAAGACACGCCGTGA
>NZ_DFTP01000007.1:173-5467 GCF_002381585.1 Marinimicrobium sp. UBA4209 | reverse complement strand
CCGCTTACGGTCTTGAAAGGGTTTCCCCCTCACGGCCCTCAGTGCCGGATATTACTTGGGTTGTTACACAAGCCCTCTTTTGAAAGGTCCGAGTTCCCGGAACGTTACGCTGGCACCGCGGAGGCTGGGTAACCCCTTGTGAGACCGTCACCCGCCTGGACGGCGGGTGATGAGCCCCCATGGATGGGTTCACGGCGTGTCTCACAAGGGGTTACCCAGGCGGAGCACTGCCTACGAAGCAAAAAGAATAGTCCTCTCCAAACATTGGGACGGTTTCTAACGTGTACAGCCGCTTCGGCACATCGACACCTCAAACCGCGACCTGTTATGTAGTTTTCGACGGCAAAGTGCTTTAGGATTCCCGAGGCGATCCCAAGCCGGTAACATACGATGGTGACAACGGACTAACTATGCCCCAGCCACCCCTGGAATACAGCGCCGCCACCCACGCGGGCCACAAGCGCGACAACAACGAAGACACGCTCCTGAGCCTGCCCGAGCGCGGCCTATGGCTCGTGGCCGACGGCATGGGTGGGCACGAAGCCGGCGAAGTCGCCAGCGCCATCGTCCGGGACACCCTGCTCGACCAACAACACAAAAGCCTCACCCAGGCCATTCAGGCCTCCCATCGGGCCGTACTCAAAGCCGCCGCCAATGGCGAAGGCGCGCCGGGCATGGGCTCCACCATCGTCGCCCTGCGCAGCCTCGGGGACGACTACGAAGTCGCCTGGGTCGGCGACAGCCGGGCCTACCTCTGGACTCACACCGAGGACGGCGGTCGACTCGAGCGACTGACCACCGATCACTCCTACGTCCAGATGCTGCTCGCCTCCGGTGTGATTGAAGAAGCGGAGGTCGAGGGCCACCCGGATAAGAACATCATCACTCAATGTCTGGGTTCCTACGAACTACAGGAGGTCAAAGTCGACTCAGTGCGCGGCCAATGGTTGAAGGACCAGTGGATTCTGCTGTGCAGCGATGGGCTCACCGACGAATTGGATGACGAAGCCCTGGCCCGCCTTCTGTTTCGATGCCGCAGCCCGCGTGCTGCCGTCAATCGGCTGATGCGCGCCGCGTTGGACGCGGGAGGTCGCGACAATATAACCCTGCAGTTGATCCAGTCACCGCTGAGCCAGCGCTCGCGCTGGAGTACGCTGTGGCAGTGGGTGCCGCATATTACCGGTCGGCGCGGCCCGGATCTGGCCCTGTATGCCACCGCCCTGCTGTCACTGGCGTTAGTGCTCTACTGGGTGGCCCGGTAATGCATATTCCCGGCTACCGCATCATTCGCAAAATCAACCAGGGCGGAATGTCCACCGTCTATCTCGCCATTCAACTGAGCGTGGGCCGAGAAGTTGCCCTGAAAGTCATGTCTCCGGCGCTCAATGGCGATCCGGTGTTCAGCGAACGTTTTCAACGCGAAGCCAATATCGTCGGGCAACTGTCGCACCCTAACATCGTCTCCATCTACGATATCGGGCGTTACAAGAACCTGAACTACATCGCCATGGACTATCTGGCCGGCGGTTCCATTCACGAAAAGATGGCCTCCGGGCTGAGCACTCAGGAAGTCCTGCGGATCACCCGGGAAATCGCCGGGGCGCTGGACCACGCCCATGAGAAAGGCTATATCCACCGGGACATCAAACCCGAGAACATTCTGTTCCGCGAAGACAACTCCGCGGTATTGTCCGACTTTGGGGTCGCCAAGACCGTCAGCTCCGCCTCCCGGATGACCAACGCCGGCACGGTGGTCGGCACGCCTCATTACATGAGCCCGGAGCAGACCCGGGGCAAACCGGTGGACGGTCGCGCCGATATTTACAGCCTGGGTGTGGTCTTTTACGAAATGCTGACCGGGCAGGTGCCCTACCAGGCGGACGAGGCGGTGGCCATCGCCATCAAGCACCTGACCGCGCCCATTCCCAAGCTCCCGCCCCAGTATCAGGCGTACCAGAAGATTCTCAATCAGTTGCTCGCCAAAGACCCGGACAATCGCTTTCAGCGGGGCCGGGATGTGATTGCGGCAATCGATGCACTGGAGGGGCCCGCCGGCCTGGGACAGACGTATTTCACCACCGCGGACTCCACCCGGGTTCAACTCCTCTCACTGTTCCGGGCACTGTTGGCGACCACGCTCGGGGCCTTGCGAGAACAGATACGCTTGGCGTGGCAGAGCCTGTGCTCGCTGCGTTGGACGCCGCGCCGCGGCCTGTACCGCCACCCACAGATCCGGGTAACCGAAATCAAGGGGCCACTGAATCCGCCCCAGGAACACACCACTGTCATTTCCACCCAGGTGCAGCAGGCGGCGCACTACCACAGCCTGTGGCGAGGACGCCGGTTAGTCTCCCGCACTCTGACCCTGGTGATACTGCTGACAGTCATCTGGGGTGCCTTCAGTTTGGCGTTGAACGAATGGGCACTGCCCGGTGAGCGCTGGCTGCCGGACCCGGTGCAGTCACTCGCTCGTCGCACCGCGCACTTGATCGCCCCGACACCGACCGAGCCCCGACCCCAGCCGGTCCGCACCACCGAGATTCCCACGACTCCGCTGGTCTTGCGTCCCGAGCCCGAAACCGAGAATCAGAGCAGCACGGAAGCATTGATGGGGATGAGACCCGAGACACCCGTGGAAACCCCGGCGGCCGCCCCACCACGCTACGAACTGCGGGTCACGCCGGAGCCGGAAAACGCCCGGGTCCGCATTCTGAACATACCGGATCGCTATTACCCGGGCATTCCCCTGTTGCCCGGGCGCTACCACATCGAAACCAGCTATGCCGGCTACGATACCGACACCCGATGGATTGAGGTGGAAGACGAGGCGGTGACGCTGCCGGTATCCCTGCGCAAAACACCGGTGGCGGGTGCAACCTTTTACAACGAGCTCCGCGACGGCGACCGGGGGCCGGAGATGGTGATCGTTCCCGCCGGTCGTTTCACCATGGGCAGCAAACTGGACAGCCGCAGCATGCCCGAACGCAATGTCCGGATTCCCCGGGCATTCGCCATCAGCCGATTTGAAATCACCTTCGCCGACTACGACAAGTTTGCCCGGGCCACGGACCGCCCGCTGCCCGACGACGAGCGCTGGGGACGAGACAACCGGCCGGTGATCAATGTGAGCTGGAACGATGCCCTGGCCTACGTAAACTGGCTCAGTGAGAGCACCGGCAAACGCTACCGCTTGCCGAGTGAGGCGGAGTGGGAGTACGCAGCGCGGGCGGGCACCCAAACCACTTTCTGGTGGGGAGAAGCTGGTGCCGACGCTGACGGACTCGCGAACTGCCGAAGGGGCTGCAACAGTGAGTACACCGGTCTCTTTTCCTCAAAAAGCGCCCCCGTGGGTTCCTATCCGGCCAATGCCTTCGGCTTGCACAGTGTCGCGGGTAATGCGGCCGAGTGGACCCAGGACTGTTACCGGAACCACTTGCTGGAAATGCCTCAGAACGGCACGCCCCTGATCACCGAAAATTGCACCGAGCGGACTATACGCGGAGGTTCGTTTGAGGATTCGGTGGGCAATATCGCCACCCATGTTCGGCGGGGTGCGCCCACTGATTATCGGGACAGTAACCTGGGGTTCCGGGTCGTGGTCGAGTTGTACTGACCGTTCGGCATCGGTAGCCCCGGATAAGGGGCCGGTGCGTCAGGGATAGACCCGGGGTTCGGGCTCAAGATCCACACCGTACTCCGCGGCAATGGAGTGACGAATCTCTTCGGCCAGAGCCAGCACTTCCCCACCGGACGCCCGGCCCGGATTGGTCAATACCAACGCCTGATGCGCGTGCACCGCCACCGGCCCACGGGCCACGCCTTTCCACCCCGCCCGCTCGATCAGCCATCCGGCGGCAAGCTTCACATGGCGCGCATCCACCGGGTAGGAGACCAGCCCGGGATGACGGACCTGCAGTTCGAGAAACTGATCCAGCCCCACCAGTGGATTCTTGAAAAAACTTCCCACATTGGGAATCTCCACCGGGTCCGGCAGTTTGCTGCGACGAATCCGGCACACTGCCTCACTCACCGCCACCGGCGTCAGTTCCGCCATGGGTATCGCGCCCACCGCTTCTTTCAACGCCGGATAAGTCACTTTCAGATGCGGTTGCCGAGACAGTTTCAAAGTCACCGATAAAATGATGTACCGGTCCTTACCGGCCCGTTTGAACAGGCTATCGCGATAACCGAATTCGCAGGCGTCTTTATCGAAGCGATGCACCTCACCGGTCGCCACATCCATGGCCTCCAGCTCCGAAAATACATCTTTCAGCTCCACACCGTAGGCACCAATATTCTGAATCGGCGCCGCCCCCACAGAGCCCGGAATCAGCGAAAGATTTTCCAGCCCCCAGTATTCGTTCGCCAGACAATACTCAACCAGTTCATGCCAGTTTTCCCCGGCGGCCACGCGAAGCCAGACGTGATGGCGATCTTCCTGAACCAGGGTTTTTCCGGTCATGCGCATATGCAGAACCAGGCCGGGAAAATCCGCACGCAACACGACATTGCTACCGCCACCGAGAATCAGAAGGGGCAGATTTCGATCCCGCGCGAACTGGCGCAACGCAGGCAGTTGCGCCTCATCCGTGACCTCCGCATAGTGCTGCGCTTTGGCCGGCACTGCCAGGGTGTTGTAGGGTTGAAGGTTGATATTCTCTTGTATATCCACGCGTTCCGAGTCTCTCATTACCGCTGAGTTTTGATGTGTTGAAGCAGACCGTCGCAGGCGCTTTCAACCAGATCGAGCACCAATTCAAAACCGTCGCCTTCACCGTAGTAGGGGTCGGGCACTTCGCGATAGTGGTCGTTGTCACCAAACTCCAGGAATAAACCGAGATGCCCACTGTAATGAGCCGGTCTCATGGCTTGCAGGTCCTGCAGGTTGCTGTGGTCCATGGCGAGGATGTAATGGTATTCGTCAAAGTCGGCCGGGTTCACCTGCCGGGCCCGAAGCTGACTGAGGTCATAGCCGCGTTTGAGCGCCGCACGCTGGGAACGCGCATCGGGCCCTTTGCCAATATGCCAGGCACCCGTGCCTGCGGAATCAATCTGGATACGTTTCTCCAATCCCGCCTGCCGGACTTTCTCTTCAAATATCCCATGGGCGGTCGGCGACCGACAGATGTTCCCCAAACACACAAATAAAACATTAACGCTCATGTTTAAACCTTTCTAATCTCTGTTTAGTACTGGTACTTTCAGCCAAGTCCGCAGCGACACCGAACACCGTTTTGGGGGACGCTACAAGCACATCCATGTGAGCTCATCGGCGCGCCATCCCTGGCGGCCGA